>NZ_JADYXC010000020.1:0-95900 GCF_015864505.1 Pseudoalteromonas sp. SWYJ118
GCTTATTTAAACTACTTACCTCAACTGCTTATAATAGAAATTTAAAGTCTACGCGTAATACTCTCGTCTGAGTTTATTACTTGTAAAGCTGCACTTGTGGCAAAACCACCCGCATCATCAAAGGTGACATTAATCCAGTTACTGCCTTGTAAAATGTCATGAGGTACAGGGATTTCAATCACGCCAAAGAAGCTTGCACGACCGTTACGGGTTTTACCGTTCTTTTGGTCATATCCTCTAAAGTCTTTTGGCACTGTTACAGTAACACCATTCACTTTTACAACTGGAACAAGAGACTTACCATGAGCACGGCCCATACCTAAGCGTAATACAGCTTCACCTTGGGCTCCCACTTCAACATTTTTAATATTAAATAATAAACTACTATTCGCCTTAATCGGCTTTTTATAAGTTGTTGCGTAATACTTTGTTTCTTGATTTACTTTATCAATGTTTATCTTGTTTTGATAAGTAATGGTCATAATCTTAGTACTTTCTTTCGGTAAAAATACGGTACCTGGCACACTCGTTAGGTTTTTAGTTTCCAATAACGCATGGTTATTATTATCGTAAGATAACGTTTTTATTTGAACTGATTTAACCGAGTTACCCGTAATACCCAATGCTTTCAATGAAACATCAGTATCTTCAAACTCTAAACTCGTCATGATGATGTGTGCTTTATTATTTTGCACATACGCATCAACCATTATATCTAAATCTGATGCCCAACTATCAACATGCGTACCTCGAACATTCGACCATAATTGATAAAACTTCACTAAATCAGTGTATACCCATTGTGTACCTGTTTGACCGGCTTTCTCAAAATTTTGACGCATTAAACGGTTTTCATATGGGTAACCGGTATCACCATGTCTACCCCATTCAGCTTTCACTGGAATAAATGGGATAGCTTTAGCAATAACATTAGGGCGTTCTAAAAATTGTGTTAATAACGCATTATAACCACGTAATTTTTCAGCATCGCGAACATGCGTCCATGGTTTATTACGTAATGCATGCACCGAAGCACCATATTCAGAGATTAATAATGGTTTAACTCGACCAAACTTAATCGTTGAATATTGCTCTAACATATCAAGGGTTGCTTCAACATTACTACCACGTCTATATTCTTCGCCGCGTGGGTGAGTAGGAAAATCATATAAATGAATTGAAAAAACATCCATATCTTTGCCTCCCGTGTCGATAAATAATTTATCGTTGTCTTCCCAGCGTTGGAAGTTATCCCAATCATAATTAGGGAATGCTGTGGTATATCCAGCAATTTTAACGCCTTTATTTAACTTTTCGTTATTTGTTTTACGAACTTCTTTAGCGACACTGGTGTGGTAACTAAAAATATCAGAAATAGGAGCTTTTGCTCTGCCATCTTTAGGATCGATATTAAGATCGTAAAGAGGTTCGTTAACTACCTCTATAAACGCAGGTTTTGGATGACCTACTGCAGTATTACTTTGCGCAAAGTAATTTTTTAAGAACTGGCCCATATAGTGACCTGTTGCTGTACCAAGTGGCTCTTGCGCTGTATCTGTTTGTGAGAAAGCCCAACCAGTATTGCCAATGTTAGTACCATCAGGATAATACGGGTGAACTTGACCTGCAACAACCATATTTTCTGATCTATTTTTAAAACGTCTACCATTAACGAATCTGGTCTGAGTGCTTTTTTCAAAGGTATTTACTGCTGCTTTCCCTAGAGTTGTTGCGGTTGATTCGTCAATAAAACCTGAACGGATGTTATCTTGTGCTTGACCAAAAAGTTGGTTTTTCATATACCCTGTATCACGACCAAAATATACGTCGTAACCTTTGATGAATTTTCCGATCAAATCATCTAATTCATTATTACCTTTGCTATCATCATTCCAATCATTTTCAGTTGGTGCTGAATGTAACGAAATAAACTTTTCACGATTGAAACTTTGAATATTACCGATACGATGTTTAGTATCTAAATTAACATCAACGTTAACTTTATTTGTAGCCGCTATTACATTACTTGTAAAAGTAGCTGTAAGTATTGGTAGAGCGATAATTAATGCTTTATATAGCATTGAATAATTTTTTTGCTTGTTTATCATATAGTATCTCGGATGTTTAGATGTTGTAATTATTTCCATATAAGAAAATCCTCTATTTCTTTTTTATCCTTTTTATTTCTTCCATTAATTTTTCTATTCCATCTGACATAAATCATTAATTAACAGCGATTTTTTATAATTTCAACTACTCGCTGTTAATTTATATTAATAATTAAAGTCAATATTTTAAATCTGAATAGAGCAATAAAACTTCTTTAAAAAAATAGCTCTATTCAATAAATACCTAGCCAAGATACATTGTAAACAATTAACTATCAACCAAAGGTGCAATTTACTCAGTATGCGTCACGACAAGAAAATATCAGCAATTACGAAAAGCTACTCGCATAAAATTTAAGCTACTCGCATAAAATTTAAGCTACTCAGTAAAACTATTCAGTAATAAATCACAACTGTATTATGCAGTTATTTTCATGCGTGTAATTTAGGTTTAATAGGGCTAATTACTTATTTAACGGATGAAATAAAGTACCCAGCAATAAAAGATAAATTTTGAACTTGAAGAGCAAATTTAGTGTCACAGTTTTGTTTGTTCAATAAATGTGGCTGTCTAGTTTGGTCTGTTCCATAAAGATTGGCCTATTGAGAATACGCAAAACTAGCAGAGACTTTAGATTGGGCAATTTTATAAGTTGTCCATGTTCTACAGGCTATTAAAAAGGCTGCTTAAATTAAGCAGCCTTTTACATTTAATGTTTTTGAGATTAACCTCAGAGGAAATAAAGAATTAATCTACTGAACGATGAAACAAATTAACAAGACACCCACCCTAAATTTTGCGCTTTTCGAAGTTAGAGGCTAGCCTTTGTTCAGTGCAAAAAACAGGCAGGGTGTCTTATGGCAATTGCAAGAAAGCGTCAAGTAAGTTTGGTTGATACAAAATACTACCATTGTATTTCACGCTGTGTTCGTCGTGCATTTTTATGTGGCGAGGACCGTTTTACAGGCAAGTCTTACGAGCATCGTAGAGGCTGGGTTGAAGATAGGCTGCTTGAGTTAGCCAAGGTATTTTGTATTGATGTATGTGCTTATGCCGTAATGAGTAACCACACCCATTTAGTATTGTATGTTGATGATAAAAAAGCGAATAGGCTGAATGATAAAGCGATTGTTATTCGCTGGCATAAACTCTGTAAAGGCACATTGCTAACGCAAAAATACGTACAAGGTGAAAAGCTAAGTAAAGTTGAACTTATCTTTTTTAATCAAGCAGTAAAACAATACCGAGAGCGCTTATCAAGTATCAGCTGGTTTATGCGGCTATTAAATGAAGGTATTGCTCGCAGAGCAAATAAAGAAGATAACTGCACTGGGAGGTTTTGGGAGGGAAGATTCAAATCGCAAGCATTACTAGATGAAGCAGCACTTGCAGCCTGTATGGCCTATGTCGATTTAAACCCCATTAGAGCTAAAATGGCTAACACACCAGAAGAGTCAGACCATACCAGCGTACAAAAGCGCTTAACATGCGCGTCAGAAGGTAAACAACCAAAGCAGTTACTACGTTTTGCTGGTATGCCTCGTCAGATTATGCCCAAAGGGCTGCCGTTTGAGCTTAAATCGTACCTTGAACTTGTTGAGCTAACAGGGCGAATAATACGAGAGGATAAGCGTGGGCATATTGATAATATGAACCTTCCTTTGTTAGAAAGGCTTAATATATCCCCCGAAAACTGGTTAAAACTCACCACACAATTTACGCGCGTATTTCATGGTGCAGTAGGCAGACCCACTTCACAAGCAAGTTACTGTGAAAATTTAAAGCGTAAACGGCGATCAAATATTAGCAATTGCGAAAAGCTACTCGCATAAAACTTAAGCTACTCAGTAAAACTATTCAGTAATAAATCACAACTGCATTATGCTGTTATTTTCATGCGTGTAATTTAGCTTTAATAGGGCTAATTACTTATTTAACGGATGAAATAAAGTGACCCACTCATAAAAGATAAATTTTGAACTTGAAGAGCGAATTTTTTGGCATAGTTTTGTTTTTTCAATTAAAGTGGCTGTCTAGTTTTGTCTAGTTTTGTCATTCTAAGTGGCTGTCTAGTTTTGTCATTCTAAAAGCGCAGCGCCTCATATCCTCTTTGTGAATTAGCCTTTAGATTAGAGGAGGGCATTAACTTGGAATACGCTGGGCGCTGATTTTAAGCCCAAAGAGGGGAGCTCTAAATAATTAAGGTGGCTGGCACTTTAAATTCCATCACTTTAAACGTAAAACATCGGCGAATTAGCACTCTAATACACGCCGATGTTTAAACATTATTTAACTTAATACCTTACTAATAAGGTATTTAGCCTCAGTCTTGTTTACGGTTAAGACTAATCAAACATATTGCTAAAAGTAACGTTGCAATCATGCCTGAAGCGCCAGCAACTCCTGATGGCATAAAACCATCACGGCCAAAGATGATTAATATAGCATTGGCAAGCATTGCAACTCCGCCTGCTAAGGCAGTAAGGCCGCCAATTGCTTTGCCACCTTTAGCGATGAAAGACAGGCCAAACACAAGTGCTGCTAATCCCAATAATAATTTAGCTGCGTAGTAAATCATGAATGACAACGAAACCACGCCACTAATTAAAGGTTGTGCGCCTTCTACGGTACCCGCTACTTTTCCAAATGTTGAAAACAAAGTAAGGCCAATGCTTACCTGCACTATGTTAAGAATCGCGCTAAATGTTATAGCCGACCATCCTAGCTGAGCGTTTTTTGCTTGCACCATAGCAGAACCCGCAAAGGCAACAAGTAGAGTGAAAACCACGGCTTCTAGTCCCCATGCATACTGCCTTGAAAAACTAATTTCTGCACTGTAAAGGGCAGTAAAAACAGCCTGTGTTATCGCTAACACCAACAATAAAGATGCCGTAATTAGCATGGTGCGTTTATTCGTAAATTCCATTATGTACCTCTTATAATTTTATGCTTTTAAAAGCTGTAATAGCTCTCATACTTGGGTAGAAGACAGGTAAAGCTATTTAATTATTTCACTCAAACCTACAAAAGTAATAATTAATAACAAATAGGCTCAAGCTACGGATTTTAATTAAAACTTAAATCGGCAAAGTCGTTATGATTCAAGCCATTTATGCCTCTAAAAACGCTGGGTCTCACACCCTCTTAGTGAATCAACTTTTAGATTACTAAGAGGGCATTTTACACGTATTCTAGCAATGGACATAAGTGACTTTGTAAAAGCCACTTATTGTAGTCGGGCAATGCTGTAAAATAGCTTAAAACCTACTTTGTTAAGATAGAAATATAAAGTGAGACCAATCACTTAACGCTGTGATAGTTTGTTCTGTAGGGGGCGCAACATAGATTAAACCTGCAATGGCAATAATTGAAGCTAGCGTAATTAACTTATTATCAAAGTCAGCTATTTTTAAAGCGGTGCCAAAAGAGCGTTTAATTCTGACATTACTTAAATCTACACTGTAAATTTCATCCAGCAATAAATGAATTAATCCGCCTAATAAAATAAACCCACCCGTTAACCAGGCAAAAACAGCAGCTTGTGTGGTTGATTGGTCATTCAGTTTCCATGTTACTTGAGTCGTTAATAGCGCGCATAACAGTATAAATAGTAAAGAGTGGCAACTACCTCTATGTACTGTGATCCATTCAAAAATGGGTCTAATAATATATTTCATAAATCCGTAAACCAATAATGGCACTACGATTAACTCGATAAAGCTAATTTCAATAATGAGCTCGGTGGTTATGTAATGCAGTACCAGTAATACAGCGCTCAGTGCAAATAAGTTAAAAATAGTATCGAGTGATGTTGAGTTATCTGAATCTATGTCGGGTAATAAGCCGCCAATTGAGCCTAAAAACCATAGCCAGAGTGCGCCGTTTAAATCAATATGGCCTGCAGATAATAAAGTGGCTGAACTTAAGCCGGTGATGATTACGGCAGTATTAAGATGAGTATTGAAGTTTGCCATTGTATCTCTTGATAGAAAAATAGGTTGGCATTCTATCAATTGAAAACTTAATTGTTCAATTTACTTTAAAGGTTTGGATGTAAATCTATGTTTTAGGGGTCTGGTTTATCACTTTTTACTAGTGTGGTTTTTTGTGGTCAATGAGGTAAGTTGTAATTGTTATTATAAAAATCAATAATAAGCGTAGTTATTTTAGCTTAGCATACTAAATGAAAGGTCACTTCTTATGAATCAAAATAGATATAAAGCATCGTTTCCTGCGCCTGACATTGGTAGTAACTATTTTGTCTCATCAACTTGGAGCAGTTATGGTTTCTGGGCTTTATTAGCACTGACTCCGCTCGCTCATTACATGATGTACTATACCGAAGATGGTTTAGCGTATGGGGAAGATTTAAACACTTTAGTGTATGTAATACTTGGTGCTATTACCTTGTTTGTTTTAAATATTGCAGCCCAATCTATATGTTGTTTAGGCAGGCTTTTGGCAGTGGTTTGCTTTAGCATTAGTCTGTTTTTTATATTATTGCTTATTTACCTCAGCGTATATTCACACTTCCCAATTGCTTATTTAGGTGTTATTTCGTATTTTGGGTTAGCGGCTTATTTTTATAATAAAGATTATTTGAAAGCCATAAATACGTTATAGCATTTACTATGTAGTTACTCATTCACGCCATCTAATTTTTTATATCGTCATAAAAGGCGACTTTTCCTCGGCCTGTTTCTTTTACGTGATAAAGGGTTTTATCACCGTTATGCATTAATTCGAGTAGCTCTTCACCATCATTAGGGCCTACTGCAATACCAATGCTTGCACCTACGGCGCATGTTTTATTTTGTGAAATATAAATGTCTTGTTGTAGCTCATTTAGCATAGCGATTGATTGCTCACGCGTTGCTGCTTTGTTGTAGGTATTAACCTGCCTTGCAACAATAAACTCGTCACCGCCTAGGCGGATGCATATGTCGGTTTCTTGATTAAAGTGCTTTTTAAATCGGTGTGCTATTTCAATAAGTACTTTATCACCGGCTTCGTGGCCGTAGGTGTCGTTAATGGGTTTAAACTTATCTAAATCAATCATCATTAGTACTAGGTGCTGATTGTGTTTAATACACTCGCGCAGCGCTTTTTTAAGTCGTTTTTCGCCTGCGCGGCGATTAAGTAAATCGGTAAGTGGATCGTGATCGGCTTCAAAGCGGGTTTGAAATTCGCGTTCGGCGCGCTCAGTTACATCATGTAAAATTACTTCAACTAAGTGTTCTTGTTGAACGCTTCGCTTTGTTTCACGTTGCTCTGTTAGTCTTACAAATAAGCAGTGCAACCAAATGGTTTTATGGCCCACTTTACACTCTATATCTAGAGTCGCTTGTGGCGGGTTTTTATCACAACGTATATCTGCAAGCAGGCTTTGTAATTCATCAACGTTATTTAATAGAGCAGGAAAGTGCAAGGTTGATAACTCTTCTTCGCCGGGTAAGGTAAAGTAATGTTTAAACGCGGGGTTAAAGGTGGTGATAATGTTTTTGTCATCTAATAAGCAAATACCGGCGCTGGCTTGTTCAAAAATAAGTCTAAATTTAGCTTCTAATTCTTGAGTTTTTTTACGAAGGGATTGCTCATTACTAATGGTTAGCTTTAACTCATGCATTAAGGCGTTTATACCTTGCGTTAGCCTGCTTATTTCGTCTCGCTTACCTTGCTTAAACTCTAGCATTGTCATGGTATCGGGATTGGTAGGATCAATTGTGGCAAAGCTGTTTGTTAAATTTTGAATAGGCTGAGTAAGCCATTTGCGTACAACCAGCGACACAAAAAAAGCGATGACGATTGATTGAATCAGCATTAAAATAAATTCTTTTATAAGTGATGACTGCGCTTGTTGTTCAATAAAGTTATCGTCGGGGTATATGGCCAGTACACCTATAAAGGTATCTTCTATAAAGGGGTGAACTAATTTAATTAAAACAGCTTCTTTTTTCTTGTTAGTAGAGCCACTTGCAATAAATAAATCCATTTCTCCTTTTGGGTTTACTTCTCCTTCTAAGCTTGCGCCTTGCACTAAGTCGTTACTTAGCAAGCCATTAATAATTTCTTGGCTTAATTCACGGTCGTTTAGGTAGGCTGCTATGGCGGCTGTTTTTCCCATTGTTTGTGCTAATTGCTGCACGAGTAGGTAATTGGTGTTTTTCTTTTCTTTAAAACCCGAGTAATAAGAAAGTGTTGACGACACTAACGTTACTACAATGGCGACAATAGCGATTGATAGAGCAACGCGTACGTAGAGTGCTTGGCTAATTTTTATCAAATGTGTATACCACTTTTACTGCGTCTGTAACCTGCGATTGAGGAATATAACCAATTGCAAATTGTGATGCAGCTATTTTGTTTAACGCGTCTTCAACGGATGTTGACGGTGATGGGGGCTTTGCGCGCCCTGAAAATAATAACCTTGCCCAATAAGCATTAATTTTTTGCTCATTTTTGTTGACCAGTTGCAGGTAAAAATCATTTTTTAATGCAGATTGCGCCGGTAAATCAAGTGGCTTAGAGGTTTCACCATCAGGAAACGTTAAATAGCGACCCATATAAATATCGATGACTTCGCGTTTGGATAAAGCGTTAATTGTATTGTTTTTATTTACCACCACTACAAACTCTGTAGATTTGGCATTAACACTAACAAGAAGCAGGCAAAGCGGCAGCAACACATAAAGGAGTGAGTTACGATAGCTCATCATTGTTAAAACACCATACTAGCGTTCAAACTTAGCATATGTACTTTGTGGCCTTTGTCTACATCTGCAGGATTACTAAGACTCCATAAACCCGCACCTTCGGGCTTTATATCAAAGCGGTCTAGTTGAGCTTTTAGCGCTAATCGCTCCGATAGTTGCCATTTTACACCTATGTTAATTGAATGCTGATGAACATAAGGCACCTTAATAGCAGCTTGTGTTGCAAATGCTAGTTGTTGTATTGGCTCTGAAATTTGATCGGGTATGCCTGGTGAAAAAACAGGTTCGTTTACTTGTATAACATCGTGACGATTTTTGGCTGCAGAAAAGCTCATGTAAAATATTGCATTATTTACCCTATAACCAGCGCTAATATAAGTATTGAGTACTGATGGAGCTATTATCCAATCGGATTCCGAAATACCTACTTCAGATTGAATAAGCCAATTATTATGATCGTAGGTTAGTCCAAATGCCGCGTATTCTATACTGTGGCCTTTGGTATTAAATTTGTTAGATATCGTTTGTGCTTGTGGCCATATACTTTGTGGTACTGCGTCTAGTAAGGCTAAAAACTCATCCAATGAGGTTAACTTATAGCCACCAAAATCAGATTTAGATAAAGAGAAACGTGCGGTCCATGCGTCAAGTGAATAGGTTACACTAAAGGTGGTTAAATTATCAAAATCAATAAAAAAGTCGTCATTATCGGCTTTTAACTTTGCTGTAGAGCTTCCATATGCGAGCTTTAAACGTAAAAAACCTTCATCAATGGCTTTACTGTATTCAATATCCACACCGTCGTAATTTCCTGCAATGTTTGCAAAAGAGTAGTATTCATGAGGAGGGCGGATCCACAAATAGGCGTATCCTACATAAGGATATTCAGAGAGTAAGTAAAGATCGCTGTTTAGCCTGCCAGCACGAATAGCCCAATGGCGCGAGGGGCGAGGGGCGATAACGAATAAAAGCGAGTTCTAAAAAGTTATCAAGACTTTTGAAGCTATGATCTTGTACTACTACTTGAACCACAGAGTCCCAGTTTTTTGAGAGCGAGATATTAGCTTGCCCACCTAAAATTGAATCACGCGTTACTGAAAAACCGGTATCGTTTTCGTTTAAATAATTTGATGCAAAGCCGATATCTGAATCGTCAGTGTAACTGAGTGTTAAAGATGCAAAACCACTAAATTGCACGTCTACTTCATTTGCATCGCTTTTATTAGCAGCAGAAATTACCAATATGGCTATGGCAATTGTACCTCGGAACAACATGTTAGCGCTTATTTTTATGATATGGATAATAAAAAGATAGCACATTTTTTAAAATTACCAACTTACTCGACATAAGGTTTTACCAAAGGCGTTAGCATGGCAAAGCTAAAAAAATTACACTCTTTATGCTTGGTTTATAATTTACGTTAAATTGTAAATAAGCACACATAACACCATCCTAAATTCCATATAAAAGGGGTAATTAAAGTTGCTTTAATTTTTACCTCCTAAAGTAATAATTTATTAACTAAGTAACCTATTAACTAAGTAACTGTAATTATCTTATTTGTTAATTATTGAGATGTTATATTGTTGCAATTGGCATTTGATATGGTATAACATACACGCCATCTAATTTTCCTAAATAGAGTTTGAGTGTGACAACACCTACCGCGATTAATAAAACACCAACAATTGCCCCTAAAACTTTTGATAAACAACTTAGCAATGCAGACGCCGTCCTAAGTGATGCGATGATTGAAGTGAGTTCTTTAAATTTTAGTATTAAAAATAACGCTATTTTAAAAAACTTAAGCTTTAGTGTGGCTGCAGGTGAGGTTTATGCGCTACTTGGTGGTAATGGTGCGGGTAAATCAACCACGTTAAAAACGCTACTTGGGTTTAATAAACCAACCGAAGGCTCTGTAAAAGTAGCGGGTAAAGAGGTGAGTAAAGCGCTTGATTTTGTGCGAGGTAAAACAGCGTATTTGCCAGAGTCGGCTACGTTATATCCGCATTTAACTGCTCGTGAAAATGTTGAATATTTTTTATCACTCGCTGATATTAAAAAATCAGATGAGCAAATTAACGCGGCTTTTAATCGAGTTGCATTGCAACACGATGCATGGGATCGCCACATGCAAACTTATTCAAAAGGTATGAGGCAAAAAACAGCAATTGCACTTGCGATACTGCGTGAAGCACCCATTTTTTTACTTGATGAGCCAACCTCTGGCCTTGATCCTGTTGCTATTGATGAATTTAATCAACTTGTACGTGAGCTTGCATTAACTGGTGCGACTATTTTAATGGTTACCCACGATGTATACGGTGCCTGCCAAGTCGCTAATCGAATTGGTTTACTTAAAAACGGTGAGCTGGTGGGAGAGTTTGATGCGCCCCAAAGTGGGCGTATAGATACCGAGCAAGTACACGCTGCGTTTGGGCATCACGCTAAAAGAGGTGCTTAATGAGTATAAATAACTTTTCAAAGGTGGTGATTGTTGCCAAAGATGAGTGGCGTTATTGGCTTCGCTCAAAATTAGCAATGACCGTGCTTGCTATAGGTTTGGTGCTCACGCTTGCTTCGGTAATTGTAACGGCTATTACCATGATGGAGCTAAGCCATGCTCGTCATGAGTTACAAACAACAAGCGATAAGAGCTTTGTTGATCAACCCGACCGCCATCCACACAGAATGGTGCATTACGGGCATTATGCATTTAGAACGCCTTCGCCACTTAGTACGCTAGACCCTGGTATTGACGCTTACACAGGCAACTCTATATTTTTAGAAGGGCACAGACAAAATAGCGCAATGTTTGCAGATAGTCGCCAAGGGACTGCATTAACTAAATTAGGCAGTTTAACGCCTGCATTTATTGTGCAAACACTCGCACCGTTATTATTAATATTAATTGGCTACAGCGGTATTAGCCGAGAGCGCGAATTGCAAACGCTTTCTTATTTGTTATCGCAAGGTACATCGGGTGTAACGCTAATTGCAGGTAAAGGATTGGCGCTACTTTCTGTTGTGGGCTTAATTTTAACTCCGCTTACGGTATCGGCTTTATTTACGGTTGCTGCGGGCGAAAGCTTACTGGCAGTTGTAAGTTTTGTTGTTGGCTACGCTTTATATTTAACTGTGTGGGTATTACTGATTTTACTGGCATCGAGCGTGTTTAGTAAAAACAGTGGCAGCTTTACCGCACTTGCCTTTGTGTGGATTTTACTGTGTATTGTTATGCCACGCGTAGCAAGTACCAGTGCTTCAACGGCTGTGCCATCTGCCGGTAAAATAGAAACAGACTTTGCTGTAAAAGCACAACTTAGAAAATTAGGCGACGGCCATAACGCAAACGACCCTGCCTTTATGCAATTTAAACAATCACTTCTTAAAAAGTACAACGTTAAAAGTATAGATGAGCTACCCGTTAATTTTAGAGGATTAGTAGCCAGCGAATCTGAAGCAAAATTGACTAACGTACTAAACAAATTTGCCGAGCAACGTATGCAAGCTGAGCTTAAACAAACGAAGGTATCTCGTTATTTTGGTTGGGTTTCACCTATGGTGGCTATTCGGTCGTTATCGATGATTGTAGTAGGAACGAGTATTGAAACTCATCACCGCTTTTTGCGTGAAACCGAACAGTTGCGTTTTGACTTTGTGCAAGGGCTTAACAAAGTTCATGTAGAAAAGCTTAGCTACCAAGACGATATGAACCGCAATACCAGTACCGAAGCAACTAAGCAAGCTCGTGTCAGTGCACAAAATTGGCAAGTACTGCAAAACTTTACTTTTAATGTAGATAGCGCACAAGTGAGAGCGCAGCGAAGTATCCCTGCATTTTTACAGTTATTTATTTGGATTGCAGTGCTGTTAGGCGGTATTAAATTTGTAGGGAAGCGTTTGTTATGAGTTATGTATTTTCACAGCTAATTCGTGAATGGCGTTTTTTACTTCGTCAAAAATATTTAGTGATATTACTAGCATGTACATTTGCTATATCGGGGTTTGCAGTTTTCAGCGGCCTTAGTGAAGTAAGCCAGCAACAACATACTATTGATCGTTTAAAAACGGCTGATTTAACTGAATTAGCTAACGTACAAAATAAATACAGTGATGCTGGTTCGCTTGCCTATTACAGCTTTCATTTAACGTATTCACCACCTTCAAATTTAGCGTTTGCTGCTTTAGGCGAGCGCGATATTTATCCGTGGAAACACCGCTTAAATTTACTTGCCCTAGAGGGGCAAATTTACGAGAGCGATTCACAAAACGCAGAGCTAGCGCAGGCAGGTGAAATTGATTTTGTATTTGTAATTAGTGCATTAGCACCGCTGATAGTTATTTTATTATTTCATGATTTATTTGCTAATGAGCGAACAAGCGCCAGGCATGACTTATTAGTGACTACGGCTAAGTCGTACTTTGCATTATGGGGGGCGCGTATAGCTGTAAGGTTGATAGCAGTAATAGTGTGTTTAATGTTGCCATTTTATTTAGGTACATTTCTTAGTCATTCGGCCCTTGCTGATGTGGGGTTTGTTACTTTTATATGTGTAATTTACATTGCGTTTTGGACTTTGCTCAGTGTGTGGTGGGGCAAAAATGCCAACAGTGCGCCGCGTGTTGCTTCAACATTAATCGGTTTTTGGGTGTTAGTTGCCTTTATTATTCCTATTTTAGGCGATTTAGTTATAAACAAAACGGTTCACTCACCAAAGGGCGGCGACATTGTGCTTACTCAGCGTGAGGCGGTTAACGATGCATGGGACTTACCAAAGAAAACCACAATGGATGCTTTTGTAGCGTCAAATCCACAGTGGAAAGATCATGTTGATATGCAAAGCGAGTTTGAGTGGAAATGGTATTACGCATTTCAGCAAGTTGGAGACGAAAAAGCAGGGGAACTTTCGCATGCTTATCGTGATGCAGCGCACACAAAGTATCAACTAGCAGGGATTGTATCGTGGTTTTCACCACCACTATTGCTACAACGCAGTTTTACCCGATTGGCGAGCACTGATGCTTTAGCTGCATTTAGATATGAATACCGTATGCGAGGATTTCATAAAAGTTTAAGGGAGTTTTACTACCCTTGGCTGTTTATAAAAGGCAACCCACCTAAAGCTGCGCTTAAGAGTATACCTAGCTTTAAAAAAACAATGCTTAATGAAACGGATGAGCCTGACGTTACAGGCGTTAAGCTAAAAGAAAATTTATGAGTCAACTAATTAACAAGGTTTATAATGAATACCAATAAAAATGGGCTAAAGCTCAGCTATTTAAGCGCATGCTTAGTCAGTTTGTTTAGCAGCCACGCTATGGCTGCTGAACAAACCCCAAAGGATGACAGCGTAAATAATAGCCCTATAGAAAGATTGGCAGTGATTGGCTCGCGCCAAGCTTATCAAGGCAATTTTAGCCCTTTAGAAACACCGCAATCAGAATTAAAAATAGATTTAGAAGCGCTTGAAAACGCAGGTGCTATAAATTTAAATCAAGCGCTTGATTTATCGGCATCGGTAGCGCGTCAAAATAACTTTGGCGGACTTTGGAATAGCTTTGCGCTACGCGGCTTTGTAGGCGATGAAAACTTGCCAAGTAATTACCTTGTTAATGGGTTTAATGCCGGGCGTGGTTTTGGTGGCTCACGTGATTTGTCGGGTATTGAATCGGTTGAGGTGTTAAAAGGTCCACGTGCTGCTTTATTTGGCCGTGGTGAACCTGGCGGTACAGTAAATCTCGTTACTAAGCGCCCAACGTTTGATACAAGCGGCGAGCTAAAGCTAAGCGTAGGCAGCTTTGACACCTACCGCGCTGATGTAGATTACACCACACCCCTTAGCGACGACGTAGCAATTAGACTGGTTGGTTTTTATGAAGACGCAAAAAGCTTTCGCGATACAATAGAGACAACTAAACAAGGCTTTAGCCCATCAATAACATGGAATATTAATAATAATAGCCAACTAATATATGAGCTTGAATACAGCGACCAAGAGGTCCCTTTTGATAGGGGCGTATTAGCCATAGATGGCGAACTTGGTTTAATACCACAGAGCCGCTTTTTAGGTGAGCCAGGTGATGGCCCAATAGAGGCTGACGTACTTGGCCATCAATTAGAGTTTATTCATGACTTTAATGATAATTGGAGCGTATTGCTGGGCGCTAACTACCGTGATACTTCGCTTGAAGGGTTTGCTACCGAAACTGGTTTTGCAGGTGTTGTTGATGGTGAAGTAAATCGCTTTAGGCGCTACCGTGATTACAATGCAAAATATCAGGTATTTAGAGCCGAAGTGACAGGTAATTTAGAGGTTGCAGGGTTGGATCACCGTTTAATAATTGGTGTTGATTCTGATAAGTTCGAAAATGATCAATTTGTTCTTCGTGTACGTGGCGATCAGTATATAAATGTTTTTAATCCTGTATATGGAGCATATGAGTTACCTACGCCAACGGCCAATACCGATAAGTTAGAAGTCCAAGAGTCGTTAGGTGTATTTATACAAGACCAAATAAGCCTAACCGATAAGCTTGATGTACGTATTGGTATACGTTTTGATGACTACCAACAAACACTCAATAATCGTTTAGCTGATACACAATCAAAACAAAATGAGTCACGTGTTAGCCCCCAACTAGGTGTTGTGTATGAGGCGAGCGAGTTTGTATCTGTTTATGCCGCTTATGGCGAAAACTTTAGGCCTTTATCTGGCACTGATACAAATGGCGATGGGTTTGAACCAAATCAATCTACTTCAACAGAGTTGGGAGTTAAATTTACTTTAAACGATGGCGCTTTATTTGGCACTATCGCGATGTTTAAAGTAGAGCAAGACAACATGCTGGTGGTTGACGATCCCACTGCATTTACTTTTGCTGCAATAGGCGAAGCACAAAGCAAAGGCATAGAGATTGATATAAACGGTGAGCTAACGCATGATGTGAGCCTATGGTTATCGTATGCGTATGTTGATGCAACTATTGAAAACTCATTTTTTGATGCTAACTTTGGCTATACCGTTGAAGCGGGTAGTTCTTTATTAAATATTCCTAAACATCAACTTAGTTTACAGCTTGTTAAATCAGCCGAGTTATATGGCAAAGCAATTAAGTTTGGCGCAGGTTTAGTTTATGTAGATTCTCGAAACGGCTTTTTTGGTACCGATTTTGAGCTACCAAGCTATACAACAGCGCGTACTTTTATAGATGTTGATGTAACTAAGGCAATTGGCTTGCGTGCAGAGGTAGATAACCTGTTTGATGAAACCTATTACACTAACTCATTTGCTGATGCCTGGGTTCAACCTGGCACACCCAGAAGTGTAAGGCTATCTGCAACGTATAAATTTTAAACGTAAACTAAAACGATACTAACGAAAAGGCTGCTTAAATTAAGCAGCCTTTTCGTTAGTTAAAAGCTTAGTTAAAAGCTTAGTTAAAAGCTTAGTTAAAAGCTTAGTTAAAAGCTTAGTTAAAAACTTAGTTAAAAACTTAGTTAAAAACTCGATTAAAACGGTGCATAGCCGTCGTTCGTCTTTTTAGGGTTAATCCAGCGCTGTTTAGCATCAATAGGAATGCGTGGGGCACCTTGTGCTGGCAATCGCCCGCGTTCTCCATACAACCACAAAACAAAGTTAGTTCGCTCACCACTGGTAATAGGCTTTGCTGCGTGTGCAATATTGCCACGATGTAACATGGCAGTGCCGGGCTTAAACGTAAGTGATTTAATGTCGCCTGTGTACGGGTGATAAAAGTCAACTTCTGACCCTGTAAACTCTTCGCCTGGTAAGTTTAAGTTAATATTAAGCGTTACGGCCGATGCATCGGTATGTGGGCGAATTGACGAATCTGTGTTTGGCTCATAATAAATTGAAAAACCAAACGTTTGTGTATCAAACCCCGTAACC
Source organism: Pseudoalteromonas sp. SWYJ118 (assembly GCF_015864505.1). NCBI lineage: Bacteria > Pseudomonadati > Pseudomonadota > Gammaproteobacteria > Alteromonadales > Pseudoalteromonadaceae > Pseudoalteromonas > Pseudoalteromonas sp. SWYJ118. Next base: position 16,737 of record NZ_JADYXC010000020.1, read on the forward strand.
TCCGGGAACAGCATACGCGAAATAGGGCGCATGTAAGTGTTTAGTATTTCGTTATAAAACGCTTGAAAGCTTGGCGCTGCTAAATAACCTTCTGATCGGCTATCAAGCATGGCACCACGGCGATTTAACACTATGCCATATGGTGGGCGCATAGGAATTTGCGAATTCCATACTTGTTCTAAATACCCGCGTAATACGGCAAGGCGCTCTGGATCAAAAAATTGAAATTGAAATACATCAGGCGCTACTTCGTGTAATAACGCTTTTACGGCCAGCTCTTTTGATGGATCTTCCCATGCTTGCTTTACTGCTTCACGTAGGTTTTTATCAAGTAGTCTGTCGTCAAGCGTAAACGTTGAGCCATCTATTGATGTTGTTTCCCATTCGCTCCACGCGTTTGTAATTAGGTCGGTGTTACTATTCCAAAAGTGTTGTACTGCTGGTTCACGGTAAAGCATGGCTTGGCGTGTAGGTAACTCTAGAGCACGCGCTAGCTGTAATTGATTGGCAAACATTTTGTGTAACTCCAGTTGTTGAATTTGGTTTATATCAATCTAGGAGTGCAATTTATTGCATTTGATTTAGTAGATAAACAGCCAGCTTTAGGAAACAGAATATACTATTTATTGATAATGAAGGTTTGTATACTTTTTGAAGCAGAGAAAGCTAGCTTTGTAGATATGTAAAAGGCTGCACAATATGCAGCCTTTTGTTGGTGTAATTTAAGTTGCTTAATAAATACTAGTGGGTTGCTCTGTCGCCCCAAATATCTTCTAGGCGGCTATCGCGACCACAACGCCAACGATAAGTGTTGTATCGGATTGGATTGTTTTTGTAATAATCTTGATGAAAGCTTTCCCTCCCTTTAATAGGGTAAAAGGTACTTGCGTTTAATATAGGCGTAACCACAGTTTGATTAGGAAACTCGGCTACCACAGCTGCTTTTGTTTTTTCGGCTAATTTACGTTGTTCGTCGTTTTCTACAAAAATAGCGCTTAAGTAACTCGGGCCTTTATCGCAAAACTGGCCTCTGGCATCAAAGGGATCAATATTAACCCAGTAATGATCAAGTATGCCCTTATAGCTTACTACATCCGGGTCGTAAGTGATTTCTACCGCCTCGTAATGGCCTTTATGGTTACCATTGTATGTTGGGTTTTTAAGTTTGCCACCAGTAAAGCCCGATATTACATCGGTTACACCTTCTAGTTTTTCAAAATCGCTTTCCATACACCAAAAGCAACCTCCAGCTAAAACAGCTTTTTCGGTTTTAGCTGCATGCGTAAACGTACTAAACAATATTGCGGCAGATGTTAATGCTAATGCGAGTGATTTTTTCATAAAATTATCCACCTGAGGTGTGAGTTTAAATACTTATAAAGTTAGACCCGCCAAGTGCTAATACTATTTCATTGTAGTGGCATAGTTTTAGCCGGTTAACTATTTATGGTGCAAAGTAATGTCATAAAAAGGTTTTATAAGCATCTCACTGGGAGTGAGATCACTTTTAAAGCAAGCAGTATGCTTTAATTAATTCAGTAAAATAAACGCTATTTGATACGCTGTTGTATTATGCGAGCTTGTTTATTAAAGTGGCAACATTCAAGATATAAATTAGCAGGTGATAAATGAACCAGTTAACCGAAAAATCAATAAGCTGTCCTTATTGTGGAGAAAGTATAGAAATATTACTTGATGCAGCAGATATTGATGAGCAATACATTGAAGACTGCCAAGTATGCTGTAAGCCAATTTCGTTTGTGGTATTTGAGGATGAAGATGAGTTAAATGTTAATGTATACAGTGAAGATGATACATTTTAAATTGGCATAAATTATAAAATAGGCTGCAACTCTGCAGCCTTTTTATTGTGTACGGAACTAACTAGCTATTTTGTTCGCGTGCTAGTTGGTTTGGCAAAAGCTCTTCTACTATTTCGCGCGCCGGGAGTGTGTAGCGTGTGCCGTCAAACATTACTGAGGTAAACTCGTTAATATTAGTAATGCCTGTTAAGGTCCAGCCTTCGCCGCGCTTTGGGCAATATACTGTGGTAGTGGGTTGTATTACTTTAAAATCGTCACTCATTACGTTATCTACTCTTTTTGCTTTAAAGATAATGCTTGTTAATGGGGTATGGTAAGTTAATAATGCGTGCCCATAAAGAGCTAATTTAACTAACTACTTAAATAAAATGTTTAATACCATAAAGCTTGAACGCGTTACGCTGCGTTTAATTACCCACAAACACGCTACGTGTTTATTTAATATTTTAAACCACCCGCATGTGTCAGAATTTAACGACTACGAAACACCGCTCAGCAAAACACAAATCAAACAATTAATACAAGATGATATTAGTGCCTACTACGAAGGCGAAGTGATTAGAGTTGCAATTGAACATAATACATCTGGAAAATTAATGGGTACTTGTGGGCTTTATAATTTAACGCCGTGTAAAAGTAGTGCGTTTATAGGATTTGAGCTGCACCCCGACTTTTGGGATAAAGGCGTAATGTTTGAAGTAGTCACTGGTTTTATTGAAACGCTACTTAAGGATATTGCGCTTAAACATTTATCGGCTGAGGTGAGTGCACACAATGCACGTTCCCATAATTTACTTATTAAGTTAGGTTTTAGCTTAAGAGAAAATTCTATTTGGCATAAATCACTTTAACGAATGACGGCAATTATAAGTGCTTATCTTTTTTCAATCCTGAAAGGTCAACGCCTCCAAGTGTAAATAAAATACAAAAAATAACGGCTTTCTATTATAGTTAAGCGTAAGCAAATGAATTTGTTACCCGTGTTTTATTAAATATTTACGCTTAACAAGGATTTTATATGCTAGAAAAACTATCTCAAGATGCGCTTGTTATTTGGGCTACCATTGACCCAATAGGTACTATGGCGCTGTTTGCTGCGCTTACTTCTCATTTAACAGATCAACAACGTCGTAAAACAGCCTTTAAAACGGTCCTTTATGCTGGTTGCGTACTATTGGGTTCTATTTTAATTGGGCAGCTAATACTTAATGCGATGGGAATTAGGTTGGTGTCGTTTCAGTTAGGGGGCGGAATTATATTGTTTTTGTTTGGCCTGCAAATGATATTTGGAAACGATTCTAACAAAGCTAAACAAGACCCCGATCACGATATAGCAGTGTTTCCGCTAGCTATACCTGCAACTGCGACTCCTGGCGCTATTTTGGCGGTGATACTACTTACCGACAATCATATTCACCCAATTACCACTCAAATAGGCACAGCGCTTGTTACACTTGGTGTGTTGGGTATTACTTTAATACTGTTGCTGCTTTCGGGGAAAATAATTAAGCTTATTGGTACTGGTGGCGCGTCTATTTTAACGCGTGTGATGGGGATGATTTTAGCCGCGTTTTCGGTTGAGCTTATTATGACCGCGCTTGAAATAAAACAATGGGTTAAGCTCGATTAAATAACTCTTAAACATTTGAAGGAATGCCGCATGGCAATAAAAATAACAAAACACTATTTTATTAATTTAAGTTTAGCCGTAGTCATTTTTGCTATCGGTATTTTAGCCATACGTTATTACAACCATTATGTATCGGCCTATACAGACGTAACAATTAACTCAAGCGTGCTTAATGAGTCGCGCAAGGTATTTATAAGATTGCCCGCTAATTACAATCCTAAAAAAGCGTATCCGTTAATTATTAAAACCGATGGAAACTTTAATTTAGATACATGGGATAAAGCACTTACAAAACAAGCTAAGAGCGAAAAAGGGGATAAGGCTATATTGGTGTCTATTCCTAATTTGTTTTTTACAGATACACGTAATCGCGATTTAGTGCCACCTTATGCTCGCCAAGATGTAAATACACAAGCGCGCCCTGAGGGCGAAACACTTATAGAGCCTAATGGTGAAGCCGACAAGTTTTTAGCGTTTATTGAAACTGAGTTATTCCCGTATTTATCGGCAAAATATAAGCTTAGTAATAACCGTGTATTAAGTGGTTTTTCGGCAGGTGGTAGCTTTGTACTTTATACACTGCATACGAGGCCTGAACTGTTTAATGGCTACTTTGCATTTAGCCCAGCGGCTTGGTATGACGACATGACAGTGGTTAATAATGTAGAAGCGTTTTTAACTACTCAAGCTAACAAAGTTAAGGCGCCTACTTATTTATATCTTTCGGTGGGTGGAGCAGAGCATCCGTTAATGTTAAAAGCGTTTAATAATTTAGAGTCTGCTTTAAAAGCAAACCCTAATAATAACCTTGCGTGGCAAAGCGCTATAAACGAAGGTGCTGAGCATTCAGATAATCCACCACTTAGTGTATCAAAGGCATTAGCTGGTTATAGTGCGTTTATTAAAAAGTAGGTTAGATAGGTTTAAATGGTAGCTGTATGTATATACAGCTAACGCTGTTTTATCTATTTATGATAACTAATCAGTTTTATAGCACTTTATTTAGTTTAATATTATTAACGACTTACAAAGGGAAGTTGGTTTAAGTTATTTTTGACAGGAAATATATTCACTGTGTTTATATACAGTATGTAGCTATTGAGATAGAATCCAGTCAGTACCTATGAGCATATACACATCTATTTGTTACTGCTTTTAATCAGCCTTACGCCTTTGTGAACAGCAATAATCAGTGTAAGTACTTTGCAATTTCAATATAATTTCACCATCTTTTTACACTCTTAATGCAGTTAATATAAATTAGCTGGTGGCTTTACAGTAAAAGAACACATCATACTAAATGTTGCTATAATGCTAAACTTAGCAATAGAGTCAAATTAAAAAAAAGTAATCAGTAAAGTAGTGCAAATAATAAAGCGAGAGGTTTAGATAAAAAAAGAGCATTTATAAAAATGCTCTTTTGTAAGTTACTACTACTTTGCTTTGATAGGTTTAAAAAACAATACCAGTGCAATTATAAATGCTGAAACGCTACAAATTATAAATACGTTTTTTTCACCACCAGGTATGTACTGCATAAATGAGGTAAAAAACTGACCCGAAAATACAGCCATCGTAAAGTACGATAAATTACGGCCGCGTACTTTCAGATCGCTGAGCTCTACCGTCATATGGTTTAAAAGCGGGATACTAAAACCAAATCCTATACCTATTAATATTGCGCCTAAAATTAAAAGTAGGGTGCTTACTTGTGTAAAACAAATATACGATAAACTAAACGCTAAAAAGGCAAATACCAAAACCTTGGGCTCACCAAGCTTCTTTGTTATTTTAGGCATAAAGCCTACGGTAACTACAGCCACTAAAGATATAAATGCGAGTAGTTGGCCTATTTGTGATTCGTTAAAGTTTTCCTCGTTCATTGTAATGGGCAGTAAAACAGTAGACGTAAAAAATATGGTCATCGCGAGTGTTGAAATTACATAAACGCTTTTTAACGAGAGGCCATTATTAGCTTTGTGGTGTAGATGTTCTGACACTTCATCGCTATTACTAGCCAGTGAGTTTTTACTTGGCACAAACAATAAAAGCATGGCCAAAAATACCCACGCTATTAAATAAAGTGAAAATGGCAGCGCCCAAAATTGCGACGCTAATAATCCGCCTAAAAATAAAAATATAACACCGCCTAACTCTATCGCCATGCCTTGTTTTGCAATCATGCCAAGGCGTGCTTCGCCTGTGTACCAAGCAGAAATTAAAACCGTACAACTTGCCATTACCACAGCAGTTATACCGCCGAGTAAAAATCGATTAGCAAATACAAGCGTTGGGCCTTTTAAAAAGTAAGCGCTGGCACCTGCAACCCCATATAAAAATAATCCAATTACTAAAAGTTTATAAGCTCCGTATTTATCTATTAATTTTCCTGCTAGCGGCGCAAAAACCACAGCGCCTAACGATGGCAACGTAATTAAAAGTACGGTGTTATCGGTTATACCTAATCCTTGTGAAATACTTACTAAACCTGGCGCAAGTAGGGTTCCCACCATAATAGTTAAGCTGGCGATACACAGTAATGTAAAGCTACCCGCTGTTTTTAACATACCCATTTTTACTCCTTAAGTTTTAAGCGATTACTTTTTAGCAAATGAATTAAAAATGCCACTTAGCAAAATAAATATAATGCTTACAGCAACAACGCCAGGCCATTGATAAAGTGCAAATGCTTTAACACCAACCATTGAGCCAACAGCGCCTCCAATGTAATAACCCAGCATGTAAATTCCATTTATGTGACTTTGCGCAGTGGGGTCAATACTAAAAACACGCACTTGGTTAGCCACTTGCGCACTAAATATGGCAAAGTCGATTAGAATAATGCCAATAACTAACGACGCTAAACTGCCATTAAACAAACCTGTAATAGCAAAGCCGATTGCCGCAAGCGTAAGTGCAATCATAATTAGAGCTTTAGATCCCAGTTTGCTGACCCATTTACCCGATGACTTAGCCCCAATTACGCCAGCCAATGCTATTAAACCAAATAAACCAGCTTGTTGAGCGTTGTAGTTAAATGGCTCGTTACTTACATAAATTGCAAGTGTTGCCCAAAGCACATTAAATGATGCAAACCAAAATGCGCCCGAAAGTGTAAAATGCTGCAGTGATTTATGTTTAATAAACAACGCCAACATACTTTTAATGAGAGGCCAGTAACGCAAATTAGTGTGTGGCTTATTGCTAGGTAAAAACACGCGCAGTAATATACCAAATAATGCTGCGAGTACTGCCGACATTAAAAATACACTTCGCCAACCAAATTGCTCACCTACAAACCCACTTAACGTTCTTGAAAGTAAAATACCGATAGTTAAGCCCATCATTAATGTGCCTAACGTGGCACCTTTTTGCTCGCTCGATACAAGCGATGCTGCAAAGGGTATTAATTGCTGGGTTATATTGGCGCTTACACCAATTAAAAATACCGATATAAGTAATAAAGGTAAGTTAGGTGCAAGCATTGCTGCACTACAAGCCACTACTAATAAGCACGACAAAATAGTAATTAAATGCCTGCGAGCAATCGAGTCACCCAAAGGAGAAATAAATAATAACGCAAACGCGTAACCAATTTGTGTAAGCGCGGGAATACTCCCAAGCTGCGAATCAGTTAAATTAAATTCGTTCGCTATAAGCGGTAAAATAGGCTGGTTGTAGTACAAGTTTGCTGCTGTTGCTGCAATTGCAGTGGTCATTAGTAATAAAATAAATCGACTTAATGACTGATTTTGTTTGGGTTTGGTCATAGCTGTCTTGTGTTGTTAACATATAGCTATGGTATGAGTTCTTTACCTATAACAAAAATGATATTATTTTATAGAATCTATACAGATAATGTATTTAAGGTGCATGATGGATATTAAAACATTAAAAAGTTTTGTCAGCGTGGCTAAGCATCAGAGTTTTTCAGAAGCGGCCAAAGAGCTACACACCGTGCAACCTGCAATAAGTAGGCATATTGTACAGCTCGAAAGCGAGCTTGATGTTGTGCTGTTTATAAGAAACTCACGCGATGTTGCAATAACTCAAGCGGGTGAGCAGCTATTAAAAGATGCACGCGCTATTTTGGCTCTAGCTGACAAAGCTAAAACTCAGGTTAAACGTGCCCACAACGGGCAGGTAGGTACACTTAATATTGCGCACTTAAGCTCGGCATGTTTAACCTTTATGGCAGCACTGGTTCGAGAATATAAACAGCAATACCCAAGCGTGCACGTTACATTGTTTGAAATGACTGCAACTGAGCAGATACATGCGTTTAAAAATGATTTAATTGATGTGGGTTTTTCACGGCCTTTACCTGATTCAATTAATGATGAATTTGTAAGTCATACTATTTATGTAGATTCATTGGTGGCCATCGTTAATCAAAACCATGCGCTGGCAAATTATAAAAATATTGATTTAGCTAAGCTAAAAAATGAACCCTTTATTATTTTTAATAGAGAGGAAGCACTTGGTCTTTTTGATGAAACCATTTTGCAATGCAAACAAGCTCATTTTTCACCTAACATTATTAGCCAACCTAGGCATATGCAAACATTAGTTACTGAAGTGGCTGCTGGCCTTGGTGTGGCCATTGCGCCTTATTGCGTACGTAAATTATATAGTGAAGGGTGCCATTTTATAAAACTGAGCGACGTACTCACGCAAATTCCGGTGCTATTACAATTTAAAAAAGCCGATACCAACGCCGCTGTTAAGGCACTTGTTAAAATAGCTTTAAACGCAAAATCGAGTATTGAAAAAAGTATGGCAGAAAAAAAGCCCAGTTAAAAAAGTTAAAAGGGCTAAAAGGGTTGTGCTTAGGGAAGTTGTAGTCGTTTTTAACTTATATTTAGAGCTTATATTTAGAACTTATATCTAAAACCAAATGCTATACCGTCATCTTCCGACTGCTCCATTTGTGCTTGTTGATCGTCGTTATCACTTTCAAAGTCGCTAAAGTCTTTACGCGCTTCTACGTAGGCAATAGTGTCTTCGTCAATTAAGTAGTGAAGGCCAATAACAGCAAACTGACGCTTAAATACATCGTCTGGATCGGCGTTAAAGTTTGGCTGAATTACGTAGTCATCACCTGCATCAAACACGTTGTAGGCAATAAAAGGGCGAAAATCGTTATCAAAGCGGTAAGATGCAAATGTTTCTACACCTATTGCGTCATCAATTAAGCGACCAATATTATCGGTGTCGTGGTTTTTGTTTTTATTTATGTTGGCAGCAACGTAAAGGCCGGGCTTATCAATATTGCCCCACATAATGCCTGCACCGTAAATTAAATCTTCAACATTGCGAGTAGAACCATCGCCAAACGTTAAATCAAACTCGCCACGGTTAACACCTGCAGTAAGCGTTAGCATATCGGTTGGGGTGTAAGTAACAGAGGCACCAAATGTGTAATTAAATTCAACATCTTGGGCTGCGCTATCGCCTGAGTTCCAAAGTGTTTCGCATTCTTCTTCTGAAATGTCGCTTACGTCACAGGTATAAAATTCGCTGTTTTTAAGCTGTGCTTGTACTGCAAAACTAAAATCGTTGTAACTATTACGATACTGCACTAACTTATCGCCACGCCCAGTACCATTTACAGCGCCATCGTCTTTGTTATAGGTGTAAACGCCTGCGGCATTGCCATCCCATACAAAACTATTATTTGTGCCGTAAACTACGTCGTACCATGCACCCCATTGTTTACCAATAGTAAGTTGTCCGTACTTTTCGTGCGAAAGGCCTGCATAGCCTAAACGGTTATACAAAAACTCATCCTGAATTGACTCAAAACGATTGTTATAAATAATATCGCTACTGCCTACCGGATTTACACCCCATTCAATAAGTGCAAGGGCGGTCCAGTCTTTCTTAAGCTTTCGGGTAAAAGCAAAGTTGATGCGTGAAGTACCATTAACAACTTCGGTTTCGTTTTGTGTATTAATTACACGCACATCAAGATAACCACCTACATTTAGAGTGTTTTTATCATCCTTGTATAGCTCTACCGCCGAAACTGCGGGTGCTAGTACAATACTTGCGCTAACCAGTGTTGCTAATTTTTTGCTCATCTTGTGTGTTGCCCTGTGTAAATTGGTTAATGTTTTTACGTAGGTAAAAATTCAGATTTGAAGACTAACAAAGCGATAAACGGCTCAAAAGTGAAAAATACTCAATAAAACTGAGCATTAATCTTAATAGGTGTTCACGAGAGGTTAATTTTGTTTTTCAGGTGTTGCTGAGGTTTGTTTTTTTAGTTGTTTTGTAGGTAAAAAGAATTGGTAATAAGTGGTGTGTTAAAATTCTAATTTGAATTAATTTCATCTTGATTAAAAAATAGCGACTAGTGCAAAAGCTCTAAAAGTGCTTTATTTTCATAAATATAACTTTTTATTGTTATAGGTTGTACAAAAATGAGTTAAGTAAACACACAAACACGTTAAAAGTGTTTTTACTCTAATTTATATACCAAATTCTAAACATTCATATCGGTTTATTATGAATGTATTTATGAATTTTAATTTATCTAAGTTGAATAACAATTTGCAAAAACACTAAATTTAATTTGTTATTTTAATTACGAGTAGCTCAGCGATAATAATTGCCTTGAACGACGTGGTTTGCCATTAAACTTTCATAGAAAAACAGGCCATTTTGGTTTAAACTGCGCGCAATTTAATTACATCCTTACTCCCTTGGAGGGTAGCGCTATTATTAGTACAGCTAATGTCACCATGCAATTTGGTGCTAAACCATTATTTGAAAATATCTCAGCAAAATTTGGCGATGGAAACCGTTACGGTTTAATTGGCGCAAATGGTTGTGGTAAATCAACATTTATGAAAATTTTAAGTGGTGAGCTTGAAGCGTCTTCAGGTAATGTAAGTACTGATCCAAATGAACGCGTTGCTAAACTAAACCAAGACCAGTTTGCCTACGAAGAATACTCAGTAATTGATACTGTTATTATGGGTCATAAAGAACTGTGGAAAATTAAACAAGAACGCGACCGTATTTACTCTTTACCAGAAATGAGTGAAGACGATGGTATGAAAGTAGCCGATCTTGAAACTGAATTTGCTGAAATGGATGGTTACTCTGCTGAATCTAAAGCAGGTGAGCTATTATTAGGCGTAGGTATTGGTACTGAGCAACACTTTGGCCCAATGTCAGAAATTGCACCTGGTTTTAAACTACGCGTGCTACTTGCACAGGTGTTGTTTTCAGACCCAGATATAATGCTACTTGATGAGCCTACCAATAACTTGGATATTTACACTATCAAGTGGTTAGAAGATGTATTAAACCAACGCGACTGTACCATGATAATCATTTCGCATGACCGTCACTTTTTAAACTCTGTGTGTACTCACATGGCCGATATTGACTACGGTGAGCTACGTATTTACTCAGGTAACTACGACGAATACATGTTTGCAGCAACGCAAGCACGTGAGCAGCTACTTAGCGAAAACGCGAAAAAGAAAAACCAAATTGCTGAACTTCAACAGTTTGTATCTCGTTTCTCTGCTAACGCATCTAAAGCTAAGCAAGCTACATCGCGCGCTAAACGTATCGACAAAATTCAGTTAGACGAAGTTAAAGCGTCATCACGTCAAACGCCGTTTATTCGTTTCGACCAAGAAAAGCAGTTATTCCGTAACGCGCTTGAAATGAACAATTTAACGCAAGGTTTTGACGACAATACGTTATTTTCTGGCCTTGAAGGTTTAGTAGAAGTTGGCGAACGTATTGCTATTATTGGTGAAAATGGTGTTGGTAAAACAACATTACTTAATACATTAGCAGGGCGCTTAGCACCTAAAGCCGGTGAGTTTAAGTTTTCAGAAAATGCGAACATTGGTTACTACGCGCAAGATCACGCAGATGAGTTTGCAACCGACATGAACTTGTTTCAGTGGATGGAGCAATGGCAACAAGAAGGCGATGACGAGCAAGTGGTTCGTAGCTTCTTAGGCCGTATGTTGTTTTCGCAAAACGATATTAAAAAGTCAGTTAAAGTAATTTCTGGTGGTGAGCAAGGCCGCATGTTGTTTGGTAAAATTATGATGCATAAACCAAACATATTGCTAATGGATGAGCCAACCAACCACATGGATATGGAATCTATTGAAGCGCTTAACTTAGCACTTGAAGCCTACGAAGGTACATTAATGTTTGTATCGCACGATCGTCAATTTGTATCATCGGTAGCTACCCGGATTTGGGAAGTTAAAGATGGTAAAATCATTGACTTTAGAGGCAACTACGCAGAATACCTAGCGAGTAAAGAAGCTTAATTAGCTATTTACCCGTTAACCCTAAAAAGCCATGTTTAAACATGGCTTTTTTTGTTTTTGTGGCTTTGTATTAGTCGCAATTAATATGGCTTTGGGTATAATACCCGGCTTAAACAGGACATAAGTCCGCTATTTTAAAAATACATTACTGAGGAGTATTTATGACTGTTGGCATTATTATGGGTTCTAAATCAGATTGGCCAACCATGGAACATGCAGCACTTATGCTTGAGCATTTTGGCATTAAGTACGAAACTAAAGTCGTGTCTGCACACCGCACTCCTCAATTACTTGCTGATTACGCAAGTTCAGCCGCAGAACGCGGTATTAAAGTTATTATTGCTGGCGCTGGCGGCGCGGCTCATTTACCAGGTATGGCTGCTGCTTTTACATCGCTTCCTGTACTGGGCGTGCCTGTAAAATCAAAAGCATTAAATGGTGTTGATTCACTTTTATCTATTTGCCAAATGCCTAAAGGCGTTGCAGTGGGCACACTTGCAATTGGTGAGCCGGGCGCAGCAAACGCAGGTTTACTAGCCGCACAAATTTTAGGGTGTCAAAATCCAGAAATTTTTGCAAAAATTGAAGCGTTTCGTAAAGCTCAAACCGACACTATATTAGCTAATCCAAACCCTGCAGAGTAATAATGAATATTTTAATATTAGGTGCAGGGCAACTTGCACGTATGATGAGTCTTGCAGGCGCGCCGCTTAATTTAAATGTGGTTGCATACGATGTAGGCAGCAAGCAAATTAAGCATCCGCTAACTGGTGAGGTTTATAGCACGTCACTTGAGCAAGCAATATTAAACGCTGATGCAATTACTGCAGAGTTTGAGCACATTCCTGATGACGTACTAACACTTTGCTGTAACAGTAATAAGTTCTACCCTGGGAAAGCCGCTATTAAAACCGGTGGCGATCGCTCGCTTGAAAAAGCATTGCTTGATAAAACAAACGTAACTTGTGCGCCGTATCAATTAATTACTGAAAAAGCGCATCTAGAACACGCAGTTAAAACCCTAGGCAAGCCACTTGTTATTAAAACATGCCAAGCAGGTTACGATGGAAAAGGTCAATGGCGATTAAAGTCAGATGATCAAATAGACGAGATTTGGTCACAAATGGCTGATTTTATTGCATCGGGCACAGAGCTTGCGCCACATACAATTATTGCTGAAAAAATGATCCCGTTTGATCGTGAAGTCTCTATTATTGGTGCGCGCGATAAACACGGTAATGTTGCTATTTATCCGCTAACAGAAAACGAGCATACAAATGGTGTGTTAACTTTATCTATTGCGGGTAAAAACAATCGCAGCGTTGAAGCTCAAGCAAACGATGCATTTACTAAAATAGCAAACGAACTTAACTATGTTGGCGTACTAGCTATTGAGTTTTTTGATGTACAAGGCACGTTACTCGTAAACGAAATTGCACCGCGTGTACATAACTCAGGCCATTGGACGCAGCAAGGTTGCCACTGTTCGCAGTTTGAAAACCACATGCGTGCTGTAGCAGGTTTACCGCTTGGTAATACTGAGCTTAAACACATTACCGCGATGATAAACGTATTAGGGCAACCTAGTATTCCAGCTGACGTACTAAAATACGCAGATGTGACTAGCCATTGGTACGGTAAAACTGCAAAACCAGGTCGTAAAATGGGCCATATAAACGTATCGGCCACTAGCATGAACGACCTAGCAGATAAATTAGGCGAGCTTACTGAATATTTACCTGAGCAAGACTACCCAGGTATTTTAAAAGCGGCAGCTAATTTAATCCTTCATTAAACGTCTAAATACTCGTTTTATTAAATGCCGAGCTTGCTCGGCTTTTTTATGTTTAAAAAAGGCGCGTGGATACCCAGTTTGTGAAATAATGATTGAGTCTAAAATTTTACAGTGAAATTATTTAATGAAACTTAAAGCAATTTATAGCGCACTACTTGTTGCCGCTTCTTTTAGTACTTTTTTTAGTAAGAGTGCATTTGCATCAGACTCTCTTCGTGTTGCTACATTTAATGTAAGTATGGATGCAACTAATCACACGCCTAAAGGAGAGCAAGTTAAAAGTGATGCTTTAGTTAATGCACTTAAAGCAAACCACCAGCAAATTAAGAACATAGCAGAAATTATTCAACGTGTTCGCCCTGATATTATTTTACTTAACGAATTTGATTACATCCCAAAAGAGCAGGGAATTGAATACTTTAATCAACATTATTTAAATGTAGGTCAGCAAAAACAAGCCGCTATTAATTACCCTTACTCTTATATTACCCCTGTAAATACAGGCCTAGCTACCGAGTTTGATTTAGATAACGATGGCAAGAAAAATGGCGTGATGGGCGATGCACAAGGCTTTGGCTTTTTTGAAGGCCATTACGGTATGGCTATTTTGTCAAAGTACCCAATCGATTTTGATAAAGTAAGAACCCTTCAAACCTTTAAATATAAAGACATGCCAAATGCACAAATGCCCGTAATGCCTAAAACAGGCGAAAACTGGTATAACGCTCAAGAATGGCAAGCGTTAAGACTTAGCTCTAAATCGTTTTGGGATTTACCTATTAACGTAAATGATAAAACCATTCATGTTATTGCATCTCACCCAACACCCCCTGTATTTGACGGTGAAGAGGATAGAAACGGCAAACGTAACCACGATGAAGTAAGGTTAATTGCCGATTACGTTTCAAACGCTAAGTATATTTACGATGATAAAGGCGAAAAGGGTGGTTTAAAAACTTACTCTCGGTTTGTTATTTTAGGCGATTTAAATGCCGCACCAGAGGGCGATAAAGCCCGCACAAATACCACCGACCAACTGCTTAAAAACCCATTGATAAATGCAAGCTTTGTTCCAAAAAGTGAGGGCGCTAAAGAGCAGTATGCTGTGCCTTATGCACAAAATTACAGTGCTAATTGGCAAGCGCGTGTTGATTACGTACTACCGTCAAACTACGGCTTAAAAGTTAAAGACGGTGGTGTGTTTTGGCCAACTAAAACGAGCAATGAATATCGTTTAATTAAAGACAGAAACGCATCGAGCGATCATCGACTGGTGTGGCTTGATTTAATAGTTGAATAACGCCTATTAACAGGGGATGCGCTAGTAAACTGAGCTTTACCCTGTTTAATGGCTATTTATCTTAAAAAATTGCAATAACTTGAGTGCTTCTGCTTAAATACGGCTTAATTATAATAACCGTATAGAAGCACTATGATTTTTAATTTTTCTTCATCTAAAACGTTAGTGGCCTTAGCTGTTGCCTCAAGTGTCATGCTTGCAGGTTGTAGCGCTACTGCTAACACCTCTTCAACACAGCAAAGTGTATTACCAGCAACTAAGATTGCTGCGGTTGTAAACACACCAGCAGATATCGGCTCACAAAAAATAACGCTAGAACAAGCAATGGCCGATCCAGATTGGATGGGTAATCAGCCAGAGAGTGCTTACTGGGCTAGCGATTCGGCTACTATTATTTATGCTCAAAAAGAGCAAGGTAATACACTACGCGATTTATTTAGCCAATCAGTTACTAGCCAAACAGCAGAGCAAGTAGCACTTAATAAGCTTCATACTGTGGGTTCAAATAAAGCTGTTTATTCAAAAAATAAAACAATGGCGGCCTACACGTTTAAAGGCAATGTATTTGTTAAAAACCTAAAAACGGGTGAACTTAAACAAATTACAGCGACATCAGCAAGCGAGTCTAAACCACAATTTTTAAACAATGGCGATTTAGTTTACCGCCAAGGCAATGTGTTTTTTAGAGTTGATTTAAAAACAGGTTTAACGACTGAGCTTGCTAACTTAAAGCTTGCCGATGAGCCTAAAGGCATTGAAGAGCCAAGTACGTATATTGCTAAAGAGCAGCATAAACTGATTAAATTTGTGGCGCTTCAGCAAAAAGACAAAAAAGATAAGCAAGCGCGCAGTGAGCAAATTAATGAACAAAACGATTCAATTGCTAACACGGCTTATTACTTAGGTGACGGTAATAAAGTATCTGAGGCACAACTTTCACCAAATGGTGATGCGCTGTTAGTCGTTGTACAAAAGCAAACAGATTGGCGTGGTGAGGGTGATATTATGCCTAACTACATTACAAATGACGCTACCATTGAGCCTAAAAAAGCACGCCGCCGTGTAGCCGATGCTAAAGAAGAAACCTCAAAGCTTGTGTACATCAATTTAACTAATAAAGAGCAAACATCACTTAGCTTTAATACCTTACCGGGCTTTGACGAAGATGTTTTAGCCGCAGTTAAAAAAGAAAATTATGCACGTGATGGTAAAACCTATAAGTCTAAAAAGGCGCCTCGTGGCATTAACCTTATTATGGACTGGGGTTTTGAGCAAAGCCCAATAGTATGGAACGATGACGGGTCACAAGTTGCTATCATGCTTGAAGCCTGGGACAACAAAGATCGTTGGCTTGCTACCGTTGATTTTGAAAGCAACAAACTCGTTTCGCAGCACCGCCTACATGACGATGCATGGATTGCTTATGCATTTAACGACTTTGGTTGGTTGCATAACTCAAACACGCTTTATTATCTATCGGAAGAGTCGGGTTATAGCCAGCTTTATAAAAAACCAGTAAATGGTAAAGCAACTGCGCTAACACAAGGCCAATTTGAGGTTTCTAATTTAACGCTTACCAGCGACGACAGCGCTATTTATTATAAAGCGAATGTTGAGCACCCAGGCCTGTACGAAATTTACCGTGTTAACCCGCAAACAGGTAAGAGTGAGCAAGTTACTGACTTAAATGGCATGACTGACTACACGTTAAGCCCTGATGAAACCAAGTTACTCCTTAAGCACTCTACAATTACCATGCCTAATGAGCTTTACGTAGCAGATGCTAAAGCAAATACAAAAGCCACGCGCTTAACTCATACAGTGTCGGATGAGTTTTTAGCTAAAAAGCTAACTGCACCTAAAATTGTAGCCGTGCCATCGAGCCATACTGATCAACCAATATACGCAAAAGTGTACTACCCAGCTGATTACGTAGAGGGTGAAGTAGGCAAAAACCGTAAAGCGGTTATTTTTAACCACGGCGCAGGCTACTTACAAAATTCACACATGGGCTTTTCGGTTTATTTTCGTGAATTTATGTTTCATTCATTACTAGCAGATGAAGGCTATATAGTAATGGATATGGATTACCGTGCGTCTAAAGGTTACGGACGCGATTGGCGTACTGCGATTTATCGTCAAATGGGCACGCCTGAAACACAAGATTTAGCCGATGGCGTTAAATGGATGGCGCAAAATGCCAACGTTGATACCAAAGCAGTTGGTACTTATGGTGGCTCATACGGCGGCTTTATGACCTTTATGGCATTGTTTACCGCGCCTGAGTTATTTCAATCGGGTGCAGCACTACGACCTGTTACCGACTGGGCACATTACAACACAGGTTATACGGCTAATATATTAAACCATCCTGATGTTGACCCGATTGCATATGAGCGCAGCTCGCCAATTTATTACGCTGAGGGTTTAAACAAACGTTTATTAATTAACTCACCCATGGTTGACGATAACGTGTTTTTTCAAGACTCAGTGCGTTTAGTACAGCGCTTAATAGAGCTAGAAAAGCAAAACTTTGAAACAGCTATATTCCCTGTTGAACCACATGGTTTTGTACAGCCTTCAAGTTGGTTAGACGAATATCGCCGTATTCATAAATTATTTAAAGAAACGCTTTAATCTCTAATTCTTAAAGTATAAAAAAAAACGCCGCATTAGTTTAGTTAACTAATGCGGCGTTTTTATTAGAGGAGCAATAGCTTATGCGCTATTTTTGCTTTTTTAAGAGTTCTATAGCCAGTGGTATGGCAAGTATAGTCCCACCTATAACTCCAATTAAATGTGCATCAATGGCCACTGTGGAGTTAATAAGTTTTCCTATATCGGCATTTGGGCCGCTAAATTGCTCAAACGCTATTTTAATCCATACGCCTATAAATAATAAATAACCCGATTTAAGCCCTACAGTTATATCTTTAACTGCCCCCCAAATAATTACGCCATGAAGTAAAGCACTTAACCCAGTGTAAATATGTATGCTTGGGCAAAACCAATACACACCGAGTCCACACCATAATGCCAGCAAGCATATATTAAACGCATAACGAGTAGGGGATGTATATTCACCATGCAAAAGCCATATTAATAAAACACCACTGGCATTTAATCCCAAATGAGCCCAATTAGCATGAACAAATTGGCTGGTGAAAATTCGCCACAGCTCACCTTCATCAATTAAGCTTCGGTTAAATTCAAGTAAATTATTTAAATCAAATGCAGCAAAAATGGTACTAAAAAGCAGCAAAATTATAGGCGGTAATATATAACGAGGTTGAATAGGTAAATTAAGCATTTTATTATATTTTTTTAGTCAAAATTTTTGCATATTGTGCCCGTTTAACTTTAAGATGCCAAATACAACTACGTAATTAAGTGTTTTTAGTATTTTTATGCATTTTAAACTTAACTCATTATTTGCCATTGGACTGTGCGCAGTATCACTGCCTTCATTTGCACAGCAAGCAACTCAAATTGAAACTCGCGAACCTGAAGCCGCTACTGGATTAATCCATAAAAAAGTAGTGCAAGGTGATAAATACATGGTTGCTGCTGCAAATCCATATGCCTCAAGAGCCGGTCAACAAATTTTAGCCCAAGGCGGCAGTGCCGTAGATGCTGCCATTGCTACTCAACTAGTGCTTACTTTAGTTGAACCGCAATCGTCAGGTATTGGCGGTGGTACATTTATGATGTACTACAACAAAGCAAACAATAAGCTGACTAGTTTTGATGGCCGCGAAACAGCACCTGCAAATGCAGACGAAACGCTGTTTTTAGATAAGCACGGTAAAGCCGTTAAATGGATTGAAGCAGTAGTAGGTGGGCGCTCTGTTGGTGTGCCTGGTATTTTACATGCCTTTGCAAGCGCGCATAAACAATACGGTACCTTGCCGTGGGAAGCGCTTTTTAAACCGGCTATTGAACTTGCAGAGCAAGGCTTTGTAATTTCGCCGCGTTTACATGGCTTATTAGCACGCCAGTTAAACCCAGGCGTACTGAGCATGCCGATTATTAACGAATACTTTTACCCAAATGGTAAATTAATCGAAGCGGGTAGCGTTAAAAAGAATCAACCACTTGCTGATTTATACAAAGACATTGCAAAGCAGGGCATTGATGCATTTTACAAAGGCGAAAACGCTAAACAAATGGTTAATGCTGTACAGCACTCTAAAATTGCCCCTGGTAAATTAAGTGTGCAAGATTTAGCAGATTACAAAAGTAAAGAACGCGATGCGGTATGTATACAATACCGTGCTTATAACGTGTGTTCTATGGCGCCACCAAGTAGTGGCGGTGTAGCAGTACTACAAATGCTTGGCCTACTTGAGCATAAAGATATGAGCGCACTTAAACCAAATGGCGAAAAGGCGATTCATTACTTTAGCCAAGCTTCGCGTATTGCATTTGCCGATCGCGATATGTACATGGGCGATCCCGATTTCACTCAAGTACCTACAAAAGAGCTTTTAAATAAAGATTACATTGCCTCACGCGCTAAATTAATTACCGAAACAGACCAAAAAGCCGTAGCCGGTAATCCAGTAGGGTACTTAAGTTATGCAATGGATGATTCATACGAGTTACCTTCTACTTCGCATGTCTCTATTGTAGATAGTAAAGGTAATGCAGTTTCGATGACCAGTTCAATTGAGATGGCGTTTGGCTCTACGGTTATGGTTAACGGCTTTATTTTAAATAACCAACTAACTGACTTTTCGTTATCGCCACGTAAAAACGGTAAGCTAGTAGCAAACCGTGTAGAGGCTGGTAAACGCCCGCGTAGCTCTATGTCACCGGTAATGGTATTTAATAAAGACGGCAGCTTACGTTTAATTGTAGGCTCACCTGGTGGTAGTCGTATCATAGATTACGTTGCACAAGTTGTTGTGGGTGTTATTGACTGGAATTTATCAGCACAAGACGCTATTAACTTACCGCGTACAACAAATCGTAACGATTACACCAGCCTTGAAAAAGGCACAACCATTGAAGCCATTGCGCCTGCGCTTACTAAACGTGGCCACAATGTACGTATTATTGATTTAAACTCAGGCTTACACGCAGTTGAAGTTAAAAATAATACCTTATATGGTGGTGCGGACCCTCGCCGTGAAGGTGTTGCGTTATCTGATTTAACTGATAATAACGCCACTATACAATTTTAAATTATGTATAATATGCATGTGGGCAGTGAAGCCCGCATGTATTTTCTCTCAATGGTCTGACTAGCTTAATTGTCGTTGCAATTAAACCTTTAACACTGATAATGACAGATCATAACTTAAGACTCCGTTAAAGCCTGGAAATATGACAACTAATACTGATCCTAACTACTTATATATTCATCATTCTGGCCCTGGCCTAATTGAAACACCGCTATTAAATAAAGGCAGTGCCTTTAGTAAAAAAGAACGCGAAAATTTCAATCTTGCTGGTTTACTTCCTCCTCGCTTTGAAACAATAGAAGAGCAAGTTGAGCGTTGTTATCAGCAGTATTCTAGCTTTACCGACAACCTTAATAAGCATATTTACTTACGTGCGATTCAAGATAACAACGAAACACTTTACTACCGTTTAGTGCGTGATCATCTTGAAGAAATGATGCCAATCATTTACACGCCGACAGTTGGCGACGCTTGTGAAAAATTCTCAGACATTTATCGCAGCGCACGCGGCTTATTTATTTCGTATGAAGATCGTTACCAAATTGACGACATTTTACGCAACGCTACCAAAGGTAAAGTAAAAGTGATTGTTGTAACTGATGGCGAGCGTATTTTAGGCCTAGGCGATCAGGGTATTGGTGGCATGGGTATCCCAATTGGTAAATTGTCACTTTACACTGCGTGTGGTGGTATAAGCCCAGCATACACATTGCCTGTAATGCTTGATGTGGGTACTAATAACGAAAAGCTTTTAAACGATCCTATGTACATGGGTGCACGCCATAAGCGTATTGCTCAAGACGAATACGATGAGTTTTTAGATTTATTCATTAAAGCGGTTAAACGTCGCTGGCCAAATGTATTACTTCAGTTTGAAGATTTTGCACAACCAAATGCAATGCCGTTACTTAAGCGCTACCGCAATGAAATTTGTAGCTTTAACGATGACATTCAAGGTACTGCGGCTGTAACGGTCGGTTCTTTACTTGCTGCGTGTCGTGTTAAAAATTCAACCCTAAGCCAACAAAAAGTAGTTTTTGTGGGTGCAGGTTCTGCTGGTTGTGGTATTGCTGAGCAAATTATTAGCCAAATGGTTTTTGAAGGTATTACAGAAGCTCAAGCGCGTAGCCAAGTATTTATGGTTGACCGTTTTGGCCTACTTTCAGAGGGTATGGAAGGCTTACGCGATTTCCAACAAGCACTTGCACAACCGCAAGGCTCGTTAAGTGATTGGACTTACAGCGGTGAATACGCATCACTTCTTGATGTTATGCACTGTGCACAACCAGACATTTTAATTGGTGTTTCAGGCCAACCTGGTTTGTTTACTGAGCAGGCTATTCGTGCAATGCACGCCGGTTGTGAACAGCCAATTATTTTCCCATTGAGTAATCCATCTAAGCAGGTAGAAGCGCATCCTGCTGATGTGATTAAGTGGACTGACGGTAAGGCGCTTGTTGCAACAGGTAGCCCGTTTGATCCGGTTGAACACAACGGTGAAATTTTCCCAATCCCACAATGTAACAATAGCTATATTTTTCCTGGTATTGGTTTAGGGGTTATTGCCGCTAAAGCGACACGCATTACAGATGCTATGTTAAGTGTGTCTAGCGAAATGCTTGCAGAGTCGTCGCCGCGTGCAAACACAGGTAAAGGCAGTTTATTACCAGCCTTAACTGAAATTGAAACGCTAAGTAAGCGTATTGCATTTGCCATTGCTAAAAAAGCAATCGAAGAGGGCGTTGCTCTTGAGATTACTGATGATGCGTTATGGGCAGCAATCGACAAAAATTACTGGTTACCAAAATACCGTAACTATAAACGTTGTAGTGTTTAATTAGGTTTATACGTAATTAAAAATAAATAACGTTGTAGGCACAGTTACAACGCTTAACAAAAAACAGGCAATTGCCTGTTTTTTTGTGCTTGTTCATATTTAATTAACCACGTAAGGTCTTTAATAGCATTTACAAAATTAAAGGATCGACTAATGAAAACACTGACTCTTGTTTTAGGTAGTGCACTGGCTTTAAACGTACTTAGTTTTGATGCACTCGCGGCAGCGACACCCGATGCTCCTCATATTTATGTTAAGGGCGAAGCGACTCTTACTACAATGCCAGATTACGTACAGCTTAGTGTAGGTATTACCGAAGTTGATAAAGACTTAATTGCAGCTAAAAATAAAACCGACTTAACCATCGCTAAGGCAATTAAGCTCGTAAAAGAAATTGGTGTTAAAGAGGGAGATATAAACGCCGGGCAAATCTCAATAAACCGTGATAGCCAATACAACCGCACTACCGGTAATCAAGAATTTAAAGGCTTTAAGGTTTCTCGTACGTTAACAGTAAAACTCAGCGATATAAATAAATACCCAGAGTTACTACAAAGCTTAGTTAACAACGGTATTAACGAAATTAATCAAACGCAATTTTTAGCAAGTAACTATAACGAGCTGCATAAAAAAGCGCAAAAGTTAGCAATTAAAGATGCACGGGATGCTGCAAAAGAGTTTAGTGAAGATTATGGCGTTGACTTAAAAGGTTTGTACAGCGCATCACTGAGCCCACTCAATGTGCAGTCGCAGCCTTATATGCGCGCAGAAAAAGTAATGATGGCTGATAGCGCACCAAGTAACTATGTACCTGATGCCTACCATGCTGGAGAGATTAAAGTTACTGCCTCAAGCTATGCTGTGTACTACATAGATTAAAATATAGGTTCTTCCTAGGGACGATTAACTCTATGTTGCTCGGTTTTTACTTAGCCCACTAGGTTACAAACCTCGCGCCGCGATTTAATCGCCCCTAGATTGAACAAATTTCAATCCAAATAATTCAACACGCCCTAGTGGTGCTCAAAACGTGCCACCAACTTCTCACCTTGCTCTTGGCTGATACGCGCTATTGAGTTAAGCATATTAGTTACTTCGCGTCTGTCGTATTCATTAGTTACATGTTCATTTATGTCATCAACAATTGCATTTAAATAATTAAATAAACTGTTTCGTGCATCGGTATCTTTATGGGCAACAAACAAAATATTTTTAAATGCCTCAAGCACGTTTGTCATTACGTATGCATCGCCTTTGGCGTAATTACGCAGCGGTGTAAAGTTGTCGTGTAATAACTCATCAAAGCTTGTTTCGTGAAGGTACAACAATGGGGCATTATCACTGTGCTTAAACGAGTAGTTAATATCGTTAATTGACAGCCTTTGGATAAGTAAAATACTCAGCATATCAATTGATTTAACCGCAGTACCTGGATCGTTGATACCCGGGCTCATTGCCTTAACTGCAATCTCAGATATTTGCGTTAACCCATAACGGTAATGATCGCTAATGTACTCTTCTATATAAAAAATAAAGCAGTCGAGAATTTTATTTATCAGCTCTTCATCGTTTGCTATATCTTTATTACATTTTAAAAACGGGTAACCTTTAACTGTAAAATAGCCTTGGTTAACAGAGATATACACCTTTATATCTTGCTCTGCCAAAATGGCACACAGCTTATCGGTATGTACGCCTTTATAATATCCCTCTGTTTTACTGCTTACCGAATGCCACTTGCTAAAGTCTGGAAAGTCTTCAACTGGGTTCTCTTGTTGTCTTAGTATTATTGTTTTAATTTCGTTTTTAGTTTGGCTAAACAAGCCATTTAATACGTTATCAACCTGAATGGCACGAGAGATTGAATGTATAAAAAACACAAATAAACCTAATGAAATCAAGCCAAAAACAAGTGCAAACAACACACCAATTGAAGGAATAGCCGTACTGCCACCTTCAAGTTTATTAATGTTTATAAGCATAATAATTGAGTAAATTATGCTGCCTAAATAAAAGCCCAAAACCATTTGGTGTGATTTACGCGTAATAAGCCCAGGCACTACGCGGGGCGATAAACTCGCACTGGCCGAATTTAAAACCACCATTACCATCGAAAAACTAAACACGGTAAGCGAAATAATACTCCCCGCTAAAGTGCTTAAAATAGTACGCGCGTTTTCGGCGCTATCAACAAGTACAACCGATATAAACGATTTTAGCTGCTCAATAGGGGCTAAATATTCAACCGACATAGTTATAATGGCAAATACTAAAAAGCCCACTGAAAGCATAGAAGGGTAAAAGCCAATACTGTTAATCATTTCACGGTAACTGTCGGCTACTTTGCGAGGTACAAACATAAAATCCTTATGTAATTTTCTACTTACTTAATACCCTTAGCTTAGCATAGGCATTTATTAAACTTCTGATAATGCTGCTCAAATTTATATGTTATTATCACGCCCACAATAATAAAGCGCATGCTTATGCGATAAAAATAACAGGAAAACGCCGTGATCATTTCAACTTATGCTGCATTACTTGCATTCTTTTACATTTATTTGAGCTTTAACGTAATAAAAGTGCGCCGCGCGGAGCAGATATCACTTGGTGATAATGGTAACGCAACGCTACAACGTGCTGTGCGTGCCCACGCTAACTTTATGGAGTACGTGCCAATTGCTTTAATTTTGCTTTTTTTAGCAGAATACCAAGGGCTTGCTAGCCATTACTGTCATATATTAGGTGGTGCGTTATTAATAGGGCGTGTGTTTCAAAATTTAGGCATAGTAGAAAAAAGCCTGAAATATCGCCAAATTGGTACCATTACTACATTTTTGGTGATTATTGTTAGCGCCTTTGTATTGCTAGTGACACGTGGCTAATTAAAGAAAAGTTAATGAGCAAAATATTTATAATAGGTTTACCGCGTACCGGCACTACTAGTGTGTGCCACGCATTTTTAGAGCTTGGTATTACAACGGCGCATACCGCGTATACTAATGCTTGTTTTGAAAATGCTAACGCGATTGCCGACACTCCCATATTTAATGACTTTAAAGCGCTTGATATTCATTACCCAGACTCTAAGTTTATTTATTTAGAGCGCGAACTTGGTGCATGGCTTGTATCAATAAAACAGCTTTTAGCGCGTATGCACACTAATTTAACCCGTGCAGATGGGGGCTTTAATATTCATATAAAACGTTGTTATTTAAATACGTTTAGTGAGCTTTCGCTTAATAATATTAGCGACGATAGTTACTTAGCTCACTGCTATAAAACACATTTTAATGATGCTCAAACGTACTTTAATAACCGTGACAACGATTTTTTATCCATTGATATAGCAAAGCCTGATAGCTATAAAAAGTTATGCAATTTTTTAGCGTTAAAAAGTGATAAAACTGATTTTGAAAAAATGAATATGGGCGGCAAAGTTACCGCGTGGAACGATATTAAACACCCGTTAAAAGTTGAATCTACGGCTAAAGGGCGGATAGATAAATTACTGCCTTACAAGATTTTTTAAATCAAATACGTTAAAATCCCCGCATTATTATTTAAGTTGTACAGAACATGTTTGAATTAAAATATCACACCCCATTTGAATGGACCGAAGTTGTCCTTGCTGACTTTAATACTTTTTTACAAGATCACGCCGCTGCAGAAAAAAAAGCATCGGGTATGGCTATGTCTATGCTTTCGCATTATCCAGACAAACGTAAATTAGTAAAAGCTATGACCGACTTAGCGCTAGAAGAATTAATACACTTTAAACAAGTACTTAAATTGCTTTTAGAGCGAGATGTAAACTTAGGTGACGACAAAAAAGACCCGTACATAAAACAAATACGTGCACTGTTTAGACACGGTCGTGATGGTTTTTTAATGGACCGATTACTGGTTGGCGGTGTAATTGAAGCACGTGGCCACGAGCGTTTTTCTTTAGTTGCACAAGCGCTTCCTGAGGGTAAAGAAAAAGACTTTTATGTTGCTATTGCTAAGTCAGAAGAAAAACATAAAAACCTATTTGTAGAACTAGCTTACGAATACTTTGAAAAAGAAGAAGTTGATGTTCGTCTAGAAGAGCTGCTTATAGCTGAAGCTAAAATCTGTGAAAGCATCCCGTTTACAGCCGCTTTGCATTAATTAAAACTAGCGTAAAGCGTATTTTCACTCGCTTTGCGCCACACACCTCTGCTCTTATTTCTTTGTTAACCTCTTCATGAATTGTTGATTTGCAATTTGCGAATCAAAATAATAAAAAACACGTTTATACATCTTAATCCACTGATTATAAATACAAAAACCCTTGGTCTCATACTTGCTACCTATACAGTAAGCAAATTGAGGGAAAGGCTTATGTTAAAATTTATTTTTATACTATTACTAATATCTTTTACCGCTATGGGCAGTGAAAGTCATTTAGATTATATAGAAAATGCAAATGGTGAGCGGGTACAAAAAGTATCGCACTTAGTTAAATGGACGCATACTCGCTTTGTGTTTACCCGTGATATTTCTCGTATTGCACTTGGCCACGAAACAACACTTGATGTGAACGTGGTAAATGGCCGTGAGCTACTAATTTTAGCTAAAAAGTTGGGCCGTACATCTATGATGGTGTGGTACGACGATAAAAGCTCTGAAACATTTTTACTTGGCGTAACCGAAGACTACAGCGTACTAGAAAATGCCTTAAACGACATCCATCCTGACGTACAGCTAACCATAGCGCCTGATCGCCATGCTGTTGTATTACGTGGTGAAGTACCTACTATAAATTATCGTCATGCCGCTTATGAAGCTGCAAAAAACTACCTTTATGCCAGTAGCTCACAAGCATCACAACCCGTTATCACCTCAAATCCTAACCAAGGTATGTTTAATTCACTTGCTCAACGCTTGCAAGGCTTGGGTAACGCAAACGGCGGCAGCTCTCAAAACTCGAGTAAAGTCGCTATTATTAATTTAATAAAAGTAACTCAAGCACCCAAGCCTAAAGAAGAACGTATTAGCGAAGTAATAAAATCAATGGGCGCAGATAAAGTGACCATTAAACGCATCTCGGTTGATGAGTTATCAAATGACGACAACGATGTGTTTTTACTTTCCGGCTCTGTAAAAAACCAGATAGAGCTAGTGCGCTTATTAAATACAATTAATAAATTATTCGAACCAGAGCAAGCATTACAAACTCAGGGTTCTCCTCTTGATCCTAATAATTTAATGGGCGGCGCAACGCAGGATAAAAGTTCAGGTATTGAAGTACTTGCCAACGAGTCAGGCGGTTTAATAAATGATGCTACCTCAGGATTAAATTTAAGTAATGTGAGTTCTAATATTGCAAGAGCAACGTTGCTGTCAGTGGCTGGCGGTAAAGTTTTGTCGAGTATTGAAGTTGAAGATTTACCGCAAGTGCGTGTATCGGTGCAGCTATACGAAGTAAATCAACGTAGGTTAAAGCAATGGCGCCCAGATATTAGCGTGCTCTCTAATGGATATGAAAAAGAAGCGGGTTTATTTGGCCGTGACGGTATGACTAATCGTGAATCTGGCTCTGCAACAATAGAAAATGCGCTGCAATTAATTGGCGGTCAATTAACTAATAACTTACAGCTTTCTACCTCACAGTTTGCCATTGATATGTTATTTTCATTACTTGAACAAGAAGGTATTTCTCGAACGCTTTCTCGCCCTACAATCACGGTTTTAGCCGGTGAAAGTGCCGTGTTTAAAGTCGGTGGTGAAGTACCTGTACCTACAAGTTATAGCCCTTCAGGAATTACAAGCGGGCAGCAAGGTAGTAGTGGGTCGGTGTTTAGCGGTACAGAATTTAAATCATTTGGAGTTGAATTAAATGTACGCGCCATGGTTGACGACAAAGACAGAATAACACTTGATCTAAACCCTGTAATTTCATTACCCGATACCACGTTAACCGCCGAAATTGCACAAAGTACAGGCAGCAGTTTAAACAGTAGTGCATTTAATACACGCAGCATGCAAACATCAACACGTTTAAAAGACGGACAACCTCTTATTATTGGTGGCTTAATTAGCACCGATAACAACGCAAGCCACGACTTTGTACCTGATGGCAACGGCAATAGCATGCTAGGAAAGTTAAGCGAAACAACCAGTAAAAGTGAAAACAACCGCGAGCTAATTATTGTTGTTACTCCAAACCTGGTGCGTGAGCCAATTAATACCTTACGTTCGTGGGAGCAGGCAAATATAGACACCCAGTTACTTAGTTACATACAGGAGCAAGGGCTATGAAAATATTTTATATAATTTTACTGCTTACTTTATCGGGTTGCGCTCATATTGATTACAAGCCAACAGTAAATCCTTACAACGCGTTGAGTGACATCGTTAAAAAATACCAATTAAATTCCCAACCATTAAAGTGTGAAGGTATAAATGCAAGTAACTGTTTAAACCTAGTGCATGAGGTGAATCAGTTAATGCTTGAACACCCCGATAACAAGGCAATACTTTCAATATCGGCCTACGTACTTTATAAAAGTGGCCGTGCTAATCAATCTCAACAAGTTATAAACACATTACTGAATAAAGCTAATCCACCATTAAATGCAATTACTTTAGGGGTTACGTTAGCAATAGAGCAAGGTAATTTAGCTAAAGCAAAAAGTATTGCTCAATACGGCGTTGATGTTTTTGGTACACATGCTTCACCATACCTGCAAATGGCCTCTATACATTATGCTCAGGGCAGTTACGTTATAGCTTCAAACTACTTAGAGCTTTCGGTTAAGTTTGGTTTAAATAGCACTGCCTATTTTTACCATAAAGGGTTAATTGAAGAAGCTAATACCAATAATTTATTGGCTTGTGGCTACTATGAGCAAGTTTTACGTGCAGAACCCACGCATAAAAAAGCACTTGCTAGGCGCGGTAAACTCTCCGTTTTAGGTAATTGTTATTCTTAAGGCCTTCGGGCCTTTTTTTATACCTAAAATTTGGCATTATTTAGGGCCAAAACCACTTTATTATTTATCAAAAATACAAGTAAAGCTTACGCTCATCCTACGTTTTATACGTAACCTCACAAGACTGCTTTTAATATTTACCCCTTACACTATCCATCAGTTTTAATAATACTTTCAATAACGTAAACCTAGCATTATTTATCTAAAATATTTTTAATATTGATTTGCATTTTGCAAATCAAAAATTAAAACATCTAATAAACAGTAACCATTAAAAACATAACCAACTGTATTTAATAGTTATTTATAGCTGGCATGGTCCTCGCAATATGTAAAGTGAGCATAAGCTCTTCTAATTTAAAGGCTACGATTATGAAAACTATTAAACATAACTTAAATAGCAAAAAGCAAAAAGGTTTTGTACTAACGTCAGAGCTAATCATTCTTTCTACTTCAATGGTAGCAGCACTTGTAATTGGTTTATCTACATTACGTGACTCGGTAACCAGCGAACTTGAAGATGTAGCTGAAGCAATTGGCTCACTTGACCAAAGCTATGTATTTGACGGCATGATTAACGCCGAAGGCACTGCTGAAGTGTCTGGCTCTGGGTTTGTAGATTCAGTTGATGTGTACGCAGGCGATGGCAGTTCATTCACTTTTGTTGCATCAGACTTTAGTGAAAGTGCCGCACTTGTTAATGCAACACCAAGCGGCGATGCTGCAACACGTACAGCAGCAGGCGGTTCACAAGGTAACTAACGCAAGGTACCCAATATAAGGCAACCAGGTTTGAATACCAAGCTTAAGGCTCACTGCCACAAAAGTGTGGCAGTGAAAGTTACTCTGGAGGAATATTATGAAAAGTAAAAGTAACAAAGGCGCAACCACTGCGGCTCTCACATTACTCATCACCTCTGGCATGTTAGCTTCGGCTTTGGGCATTAGACAGGTAAGCGATGAAAATAGCGTAACAGCCTGGGTAGTAAACAAAAATATGTCGGCCGGTCAAACAGTAACCGTTCACGATGTAGAGCAAAAGAGTATAGATCCAAGTAACTATTCAAATATTGCACTGAGCGTTCAAAACCCACGTGCATTAATTGGTCAAAAATTAGCAACTAATAAAATGGTTGAGCAACCCTTGTTCGACACTGATTTTATTAGAGCGAAAAGCCAAAATTTGTCAGAAGCCATACCGGCAGGGCGTGTTTTATATACTTTAAAACTAAATACCTTAGATATCCCGCTTTCGCGTATACACAAAGGAGACCGACTAGACATAGTTGCTAAAACTAATCGTTTAGTAAGAACAGTCGCCCGAGATGTACAGCTTATTGGTGTTTCAAAAGGGCCTAAATCTCAAGCCGCAAAAAGTGGCGTAATGGATAATTTAGCAAAAGAGACAAGCTCCGCTGGCGGTGTTTCGTTAGTCCTTGCGGTACTTCCAAAAGATGTTTATTCATTGGCTGGTATAGATAATGCCGACAAAGTATCAATTATTGTGCATAGCGCTTATGACATTGAACAAGGTCGTTTGCAAAACTTTTCACGCTTACAAACCAGTCGCACAATCGAAGTGGTTAAAGGCGTTAAAAATGAAGCTGTATATGTAGCTAAGTGAGTTTTTATGTTTAATTTATCAAGCAAACATGAAGAAGTTCAAACCAGTTTAAGTACCTTTGAAGAGCTTAAAAAGCTATTGCATGATGCCGTTATCGAAGAGTACGAACAAGAACCAACCGCGCTTTTATCAAGTAATGTTCTCGAAAAAATCTCTGCTTTGTGCAGTGAAATTCCACAATTTAATCAATCTTCATTTAATCAACACCAACAAGAGCAGGTTGTTCAGGCTGTATTTGATGAAATTCAGGGTCTGGGTCCTATTGCACAGTTTATGCTGGACGATCAGGTGAGTGATATTTTAATAAACGACACGCAAGATATTTGGATTGATAAACAAGGCAAACTACTTTGCACAGCCAGTAAGTTTGATGACGAACGCCATTTACGCCGATTTGTTGATCGCTTACTTGATGGTTGTGGCCGACAAGTGAATGCGCTTATGCCAATTGTTGATGGCAAACTAAAAGATGGTAGCCGTGTTCATATTATTGTACCGCCTGCGTGTACCAGCGCCGCGATTGTATCGATTCGTAAGTTTAATCATAAAAAAATAAACGATGACTTTTTAGTTAATAATCATTTTTTAGATAAAAACATCTTATCATTTTTAAAAAGCGCAGTTAAAACAGGCGTTAATATTTTAGTGTGTGGCAATGCCGGGGCAGGTAAAACATCATTATTAAACGTACTTGCTAACTCAATTAACCCAAATGAACGAGTTGTAACCATTGAAGAAAGCGCAGAACTTAATTTGCATCACAACCACGTTGTGCAATTAGAAGCTCACGACACAAACAGCGATGGTAAAGGTGCTGTAAGCCTAAGAGATTTAGTAAAAGCAGCCCTTAGAATGCGCGCAGATAGAATACTTGTTGGAGAGGTACGCTCTGGCGAAGTAATTGATATGCTCCAAGCAATGAACTGTGGTCACCAAGGTTCGATGACGACCATACATGCTAACAGTGCAAATGATGCCGTTATTCGTTTATCTACCTTAGTGCAGTTACACAATGCACAACTGAGCGATACCCATACAAGTTCGCTAATCGCGTCGAGTATTCAACTTATTGTGCATGTTTCTCGCTCAACTAATGGCACCCGAACTCTAAAAAGTATTGGTGAAATTAAGCGTGTTAATGGCGGCGCACATTTTAGCCCGCTTTATAGTATTAATGAAGCAGAGCCAGTACAAAGTGAGTTAATAGATAACTCAAGTGTTATTGAGTTTATGAAAGGCCAAGGCGCAAATGCAAAAGAATTAAAAGCATTACTGCACAATAACCCGGAGGCTAACAATGACTAAACTTGATTATTTATTAGCTATAGCGGCGGTTATAACCTTTGTACTTGCAACTAGTGTGTTGGTTTCTTTGTATGCTAAAAATAAAAGCAGCCAAGGCACTAAAAAAGTAGATATTTTAGAAGAAAAAGACGTACTTACTCTGTCACTACGAGTGCTAGGCTTAAACATAAGTAACGCCTGGTTTATAAGCATGGCGTGCTCGCTCTCTAGTAGCTCATGGTTTTTAGCTAAATTATATTATCCAGAGGCATCAACCAGCGCGTTTATTATTTCAATCGTGGTTTTTGTGACCTGTTTTATAACTGTGATTGACTTGGCTCATTATAAATTAGCAAAGTTTGAGCATCATTTTTTAGAATTTATTGAAACCGTACAATCGTGTTTAAGCACGGGGCTATCGCTACAGCAATCAATGCAGTTTGCTGATGAACATGCAGACCCATACATAAAAAAGCAAAGTACTTTGCTATTACAACGCATGAGTATGGGTAGTGATGCCGAAACATCATTTGCTCCTTTAATCCAAAGATACAACTGCGAAACAGTTAGATTGTTTACTCATAGCATCATTACGCACACACAAAGCCAGTGCGACTTAACCGACATGCTAAAAAGCGTATGTAACATGATGTCACTCAGAACTCTCGATCGCCAACAGTTAAAAGCAAAGCTATCGGGTACTAAATATGCTGCTGTATTTAGTGGCTTTTTACCCTACGCACTAATTCCTTTATTTAGCTATACCGACCCAACCTGGTTTGAACCATTATTAAACGATCCCAATGGAATCGCATTTATAACAGTTGCACTTATTTGTCAGCTATTTGGATTTTTGTGGCTACGCCTTAGCTTAAGGGTAACATTATGATTGATATACTTTTACTTGTTGGACTTTTAGTGAGTATGGGCTCGTTTATCCATATTCACAGGCAGTCTCTTAAAGTCGAATTAGATAAACCCGATACTAAAAATATTAATTGGTATCCACTAATCATCATCTCTAAACGTCAACTAAGACAAGCAGGAATTCAAATTAATAAAATATTAATAAGCCTGTACTGTTTTAAAGTGGCCGCTACTTTTAGCGCGTTTATTGTATTAGAACTGACAGGATATGAGCTGAGCCAATCGGTTAAATTATTACTATGTTTTATGTGTTTTTTTGCACCCGAATGCTGGTTTTTATTACGTAAAAATCAACGCAAAACCACTATTAATAATAGTTTAGAGTTTTTTTTACGGGTGCTACTAGTTTATATGCGCGCTGGATTTTCACTAGAGCGCTCATTTGCACTGGCGGTTGATCATGGATTAAGTCAAAAACATCCATTATATAAAGAACTAAAGTTATTTTTATTTGAGCTAAGCGCAGGTAAAGATAGAGAAATTGCATTTAACTCACTTTTTGAAAGAACGGGTGTAATGGGCATTAAAAAACTCGCCAATTTAATGTTAATAGGATCAAAACTCGGCACGCCACTTATCCAAGCTGTAGAGGCTCAACTTGAAGGCCTAGCTCTAAAAAAGAACATTTTACTGGCTAAAAAAGTAAACAAAAAAGCGATGCACACAACCTTTCCCATTATCTTAATTTGTTTTCCGATGTTTTTGGTATTGGTGTTTTTTCCCGCAGCATTACAAGTAATGAACGTACTTAAAATGCTTGTAGAAGTGTTATAGGAGCCAGATATGAAAAAGCATTATCAACAAGGATACATACTTACTATTGAACTTATATTAATTATAACAATTTTAATTATTGGCTCGATTGGTGGGGTAATTTTAGTAAGGGATGCCCTTATTAAGCGCCATCAAACTAAGGTAGATAATCAAATTACTGTCGTTGATGCTAATAATACACCACTCGGTATTGCAGTTAGTTTTGACGAACACCAAGCACCTCTCATTTTTTATACAGACCGGGGAGCAAACAGCACATACAGAGCACTAATTAGCATACGAGACGATAGGTTTACATCGCGCGAAGCCGTTTATTACGATGCACCAAACTGCCAAGGTAATCCATGTTTAAAGGGTTTAAGCGACGAAGCTACCGATAGCCAAGGTGTAAGTAAACTAAATAATACCGGTAATATAAGTTATATAAATGCGCTGCAGCAAGGTCCAAACTATGCAATAGGGCAGTTAGGTAATACCGTTATTGGTCAGTTATTAAGAAGTACGCCACAACAATGCCCTGCAAATAGCGAACAAATTTTATCTCGCTATGTATCGCAAAAGGTTGTAACAGGCTCACCTTGTGAAAGCTTTGAAATAGATAAGCAGCCGGCCGATAGCAGTTGTTTGGTTGGAGTAACAGCTTTAGGAAATCCACTTTTAGGTACAAGCGATCAAGGTTTATCGCAATCGTGTGACTCGTGTCAAACGGGGTACGAATCGCAAGGTGACATACTTGATTTATATTTACCCCAGGTAGAACCGCTTTTAAATACAGCCCTTAATGCACTGTCATTAGTTGGTATTGGAACAAGTGTTGATATAGAGCTTGGTACAATATGCTGCCCAGAAGGGACACGCTTAGAAGAAGATGAAAACATTGTAGAGACACTTATTTTCACTATTTTACAAACTACATTTGAGCTCGCCGGTATTGATTTAGTAAATAACCTTATTATTAGTGAAACACTGAGCTTAATAGGGATTGAGCCAGGCATTACATATTGCAAAACATCACTTAATTTAGTTAATGCAGAACAAGTAATTAATATCACTACAGGCGAACCTGCACTTAGTAGCTTAACACCACCATTTAAAGTTTTACTGCCAGTACACAGCGGCCAAAACAGTACAACGTGGATACATACTCCCCCTAAAGGGGAAGGAGAACGTCAATGAACGCCTCAAATATATTTACCTCACATGCTAATGTAGCAGATACACAAACTGATGAAATATCAACAGAAATTAAAGAAACGCTAACACTACTAAAACAGTTTTATGATGTTCCAATTGTTAAATTTATCGATTTTAGAGAAGTTTATTCAGAGCAGTTAATAACCTGCAACGATAAAGAAAGCGTCGAAAATGAGTTATTAAGCTATCAAAAACGCTGTACACAAGAAAAACTATATCTATTTGAAGATACTTTTTTTGATGATGTATCAAACAACACGCACAAATTAATTCGTTTTTATGCACAATATCCAATTTATAGTGTCACTAATAAATTAATTGGCGTAGTGCTGATGGCCGATTTAGCACCTAAAACATTAATAGGTTCACAAAAAGATCAGTTTATTTCATTTGCTCAATTATTGCAGACACAGTTAAATAAAAATTCAGATTTAGTAAGTAATCAAAGTACTAATCCTGCGAAAAAAAATTATAGGGAAAAGTATATTCATGTATTTAGTTTAGCGCCCGTCGCATTCTTAATTGCATTAGTATTATGTTCATTCACTGCATTACTTCTTTATACTATTGAAAAAAAGGAGCTGCAAAGTAATTACAATCAACAAACCCAGCAATTACGTAAAACGTTATTTAATGCATTAGAGCGATTTGATAATCAAGGATTGTATATATCTCAAAAAGATTTAGTTATTGCAGGCTTTTTGCAAAGCCAAAATAATTATACAAAAGAGCAACTTAGTAATTTAGTGCAGAGTCAGGTTTCACAAAATTTAACTTACAAAGGGTATGTTGTGTTTGATTATGAGTATAACCAGCTTGCACTTTGGTCAAAAAACAATTTTGATTTAGCCGCGTATAGGTTTACAAACTGGTTAGAAAAATTTAATAAAAGAGCGAATAAACAAGCAGTAGAAGTATTTACGGTTGCTGATACGGCCTTCTTAATTTCTGAAATAAAAATAAAACAAGGCTCTATTTATACACTTACAGCATTTGATTTAAGTAAGTTTTTAAAAGCCATTATTGGCAAATTAAACACTGAAAATTATAACGTTTTTATAGCAACACCACAGTTTACTTTAGGAAAACAAGGAGAAGTAAACCCGAGTATAATTAAAAATAGTATTAGCGCTTTAAGCAGTCGTTTTCCACCTACTTGGCGTTTGCATGTGCAACCAATGAATAAAATAGTACGACCACAAATAACTAAATACAGTTTAATTAGATTAGGGTTAATCTCTTTTTGTGTATTCGCGTTTGTGTATTATTTTTTACGTTTACCAAGGCGTTTACACAGTGAAATAAAACAAAAAAATCAGTTAATACTCAATAGAGAGGAGCTTTTTTCAAGTTCTCTGGATGCACTGCCGCATGGGTTTGCTATTTTTAATAGCCATGAATTTCCTGTGATTACCAACAATGCTTTTAATCTTTTATTTGCACAGGTGAATAAACAAAACAGTCAGCTATCGTATAGCCAGCTGATAAGTATTGCGCAGCAGCATAATATTATAAATCACTACCATGAACATCATAAGCTTGATGATGACCGTAACCAATTAATAGATATAGGTTTTACAGACGGGAAGTGGATAACTGTATTACAAAGACATACAGATTTTAATGGTTTCGTTTGCTACTTTAGAGATGATACAGAGGCACATCAAAAAGAATGTTTACTCGCTGATGTTCTCGAAAAATCAAAACAGACAAATCAATTAAAAGAAAAATTTGTTACAAGGCTTAGCCGTCAGTTAAAAACGCCTTTATCATCTTTAAAGTCATTAGTTGAAATATCTAAAGATCCAATAAGCTTTAACGAATTTAAAAACAATGTGGGGAATATTTCTGATGCATGCGACCAGCTCGAAAGTGTAATTCAGCAACTCGTAAATATAAATAAATCGGAAATAGGTAAGTTAAAGCTTCAGGCCAAAAACGTAAACCTAAATCAAATGATCAATAATAATATGTCGATTTTAGCTAAAGAGGCTGAAAATAAAAGAA
This sequence comes from Pseudoalteromonas sp. SWYJ118, assembly GCF_015864505.1. NCBI lineage: Bacteria > Pseudomonadati > Pseudomonadota > Gammaproteobacteria > Alteromonadales > Pseudoalteromonadaceae > Pseudoalteromonas > Pseudoalteromonas sp. SWYJ118. The sequence continues at coordinate 53,389 of NZ_JADYXC010000020.1, forward strand.
TCGTTCTTAAAAATAATATTACGCCTGAATTAATGGTCGCAAGCGATGAAAAGTTAATTTCTCAATTGGTTATTCAATTAGTGACTGAGGTTTTGGATTCATCAAATAATACAACGCTTTCAATTAACGCTCAGATTAAAAATGAAAGTAAACGTAATTACTTATACCTCGATTTTTCATTAAGTAATTTGATCGACAGTAGTAACTTTATAACTGAGCTTAAAAGTATATCGGGTGATGATATAACGCGCTTTATAGATGATAAAGACGTGTCATTAGAGTTAAAGTTTTTTATTTCAATATTTAAAATGTTAGGTGGTAAAGCGATAATTGTAAGTAGTAACGCGAATAAATCAACGATATCACTTTCTATGTTGGTCAACATAGCAACCAAACAAGGTAAAGACAATGAGCAAGAAGTACCAAGTAGCTCGTTAACAAATAATGATTTAGTAAAAGCTAGTTTAGTAACTAACAAACACCAAAACACGCTATTACTGGTTGATGACGATCCTCTTGTTGAGATTGTAATTAGAGCGATGCTAAAAAATGAGAATATTAAAATAGATTACGCGCGCAGTGCAATAGAAGCGATGTTGATGGTATCGCAAAACAGTTACGACATTATTTTAATGGACATAGTAATGCCAGAATTGTCGGGAACTGACGCTATGTTAAAAATTAAAAAACACAGTGACAATTTGAAAACTAAAATAATTGCGCATACATCGACACCCGATACAGATTCAAAATACGTTAACCAGGGCTTTGATGACATGCTATTAAAACCAGTAAAACAAGGTGTATTAATAAACCAAATAACACGCATTTTAAAAGATAAGTCGTTATAAATTAGCGTATATTACTGGAACAGTAATGAGGTAAAACATGAAAAACACTATTGAAAATATGGCTGAAGTTATCGAGTTTAAAGTAACGCCAATAAATAAAACTAAACGACTGCTTTTAGTAGATGATGACTTGCTAATAGAAATAGTAATTAGAAAAATGCTTAACGAAGAAAATATTTTAATAGATTTCGCATCAAGTGCTATAGAGGCGCTACTTATGGTTTCTCAAAATATTTACGATATTATTTTAATGGATATAGTAATGCCGCAATTTACAGGCACCGACGCAATGCTAAAAATAAGAAAGCATGCTGACGCATCAGCAACAAAAATTATCGCTCATACATTTAGTGAAAACGAAAATAGTGATAACAAGTATGTAAAGCTTGGGTTTAACGGCCTGTTATTGAAGCCAGTTAAGCAAAGTGTATTAATAGAAAATATTAGATATTTTTTGGAATGATAAATAGAAACAGTAGGGCGGTTAACTATTTTTTATTTATAGCTTACTAAAAAGTTAAATTATAATTTTTGAAAGCACTAATATTTATTAGTGCTTTTGCGTATATGAACCTTTAATTTATTTAAATTTGTAAAAGTTCTTTAATAAGAATAATTATTTCAAATTATTCCTTCAAAGTATTACAAACTACGCTTTTGTAATTGTTGCATATATAAGAGTCATCGTTTCACACTTCCTAAAGCAATTTAATAATCATAATTATTAAACCTATAATTTTATGGGGTAAGTAAACTAACTTAGCCTAGAGCCTACGTATCACAAGGGTTTAACTTTAAAAACATTATGATGCTTCAATAACTAATAGATACTCATCTTGGGATGAAATTTGCTTTATAGGCTTATATTCCGGTTTTATCGGTTACTAAATATTATAATTTTTTAAAATTAACGAGGCAGAAATATGAACAAAACACAGTACGTTACAGTAGAAGGTCATAAAATTGCATACCAAGAAATGGGTGAAGGCACACCTTTATTATTAATACATGGTATACCAACCAATAAATTTTTATGGCGAAATGTGATGCCAAAACTTGCATCACAACATCGAGTAATAGCGCCTGATTTACTAAACTTTGGTGAATCTGATATGCCAATTAACACCGATGTTTCTATAAATGCGCAATGTAGAATAATGTGTAAGTTTATGGATGAACTCGGTATTTCTAAAGTTAATATTGCTGCACATGATATTGGTGGTGGTGTTGCTCAATTAATGGCTGTAAATCATCCGGATAAAGTAAACGGGTTGGTTTTAATTGATAGTGTATGTTTTGATTCTTGGCCAATACCAGAATTTGAACCTTTGCTAGAACCAGGTGTAGAAGAAAAAACAACTGTAGCTGAATTTGTGGATACATTAAGAGATTTCATGCCCAAAGGTGTTTACGACTCGAGCGTAATGACTGAAGAGTTGATGAAAATATACTTAGCACCATGGAGTAATGAAAAAGGAAAAGCCGCTTTATTTAGTAACATGCGCAGGCTCAATAAAGAATATACCGAAGCTATTACAGGCGATCTTAAAAGCTTACCTCATGAAACACTCATAATATGGGGTAAAGAAGACAAGTTTCAAAAGCCAAAGTATGCGCCAATGTTAGAAGAAGCAATTCCAAATTCATCATTGATTTGGATAGATAGAGCCGCTCATTGGGTTATTGATGAACATCCAGATAAAGTGTCTGATCTTATTAGTGAATTTATGAATGATAAAACATTCTAGTGAATTACTAGGTTTATTAAAAAGCTATTTGTTTCAATACGTTAAGTTTGATTGGGTAAAGTAGCGAATAGGCAATCATTGTAATACCGCTTGATAATATTAATAACCAAGCGGTATTTTTATATGTTCAAGAAGCTAATACCGTAAATGGGTAAGACACTGACTATTAAGATAAGTAGGTTAATGCTTATTAAATAGTCAAAATATCGCGTTTATACGTTAATTAATGAAGGTGAGTAACTTGGTTATGTATTTATTTATGCTATTTAACATAATATAAATTATAGGTAGTTAATGCATATATAGTAAGAGCGCTTAAATGCGCCCTTACTATGTCCAATACTAGGCGGTATCGGACATTAGGTGGTTTTATTACAATAACAGGTATTACTAATACAGATACTTTATTTATCAATTTGTTTAATCAATACTTAATAAACGCTCAGCTGTATATTCGTTAGTAATTAATCCGCTGATCATGTTTGACCTTACTGCGCCCAAAATGGCTAACACTTTTTCTTCGCCAGCAGCTATCGCATAAATCTGTTTGTTAGCATTTGTTTTTAATGGCGTACTTGCTACACGCTGATTAACTGTGCAATCTAAAAGCTTACCCTTTTTATCAAACACCCAACTAATCATTTCACCAACGGCACCAAGATCTTGTAACTCTTTAAGTTCTTGCGCATCAATAAAACCATCTATATGTAATGGCGACTTTTCACCTAAGCTACCAATACCCACAAATGTTACATCGGCATCTTTAGCGAGTTTTAAATTACCGGTAATATTTTGTTGTGCATGTAACTGTTCTTTTTCTTCAATACTTCTTGGTAAAACTGGCAATGGCATTGGGTAATGTTTTGCATTGGTGTGTTCGGCCATTCTTACTACAACATCATAAGGTGAAGCCGATCCATCCAAAGCCATATTACCTAGCATTGCTACAATTTTATGTTGCGGACAATCAACAGTTCTTAGCTCATCTACACATGAACGTAAAACTCGACCGGTTCCCATAGCAAGTACTTTGGGTTGTTCTGATTTTAAATGACGTTCTATTTCAGCCGCGCCAGCTTGAGCCAAACCAAGCGTAGACGATGGTTCAGACGGATCGCTCGGTACAACTTCACACGAATCTAACCCAAAACGGCTTTTTAATTTTTCGGCCAAGTCCATACATTTAGCAATCGGGTGGTCAAGTCTAACTTTAATTAGACCTTGGCTCACAGATAATGCGACCATTCTTTGTGCAGATTGACGAGATATATTTAGCTTTTTAGCAATTTCATCTTGTGTGTTACCGCCAACATAATATAACCACCCTGCTCTGGCTGCATCATCTAGCTTTCTAATTTCTGTATTTGATAGCTTTACCACGTAAACCTCTTAAAATAGAAGGAAAACTAAATCCTTATTTTCATTACATAATTTTAATTATATGTGCTGCTATATAAATTATTTTATTAATTTTGGAATATCTATTTATCAATAACGTTTTTGTTATTTATAATTGTAAATATACCATTCCTTAATAAAAAATACCTAGGTTTCATAGGATTATGTAATTAGAATTTAGTTAATAGCACCCTTATAAAGGTGCTATTTAAGGTAATTAAAAATTGGCTTTAGCGAATAGTTAAACCGTTATTATCAAACTTTAATACTTTATCTGCTGGTGCGCTTAGGTAAATACTGTCGCCATATTTTAATGGGCAATCACCATCTGCTTTTACTGTTACGGTCCCTTTGCCTTCAATATTTATATGTAAAAAGCTCTCCGATCCTAAATGCTCAATTACACCTACAGTTCCAGCCCAAGTACCTTGCTCAGTAGAGAGTGTTATATGCTCTGGTCGTATACCAATACAGCTAACATTCGCATCTTCATTTTGTGGAGCATCTATAAAATTCATTTTTGGCGAACCAATAAAACCAGCTACAAATTTGTTTACAGGGTTTTTATAAAGCTCTAAAGGTGTGCCTACTTGTTCAATAATACCGGCATTAAATACCGCGATTCTATCTGCCATTGTCATGGCTTCAACCTGATCGTGTGTAACATAAATCATTGTTGTAGCTAAACTTTTATGTAATTCAGATATTTCTAAACGCATATTTACACGTAGTGACGCATCAAGATTTGAAAGTGGTTCGTCAAATAAAAATGCCGAAGGCTGACGTACAATTGCGCGCCCTATCGCTACACGCTGGCGCTGACCGCCCGACAATTGCCCAGGCTTTCGGTCTAAATAATCGGTCAAATTAAGTATTTTAGCGGCATTAGCAATTTTACTTTCGATTTCTGCAGGGCTAACCTTGGCTCTTTTTAAAGGAAAAGCAATATTGTTACGCACTGTCATATGCGGATATAACGCATAGGATTGAAACACCATTGCTAAGCCTCTTTTTGCAGGCGGTGTTTTTGTAGCGTCAATGCCGTCAATTTCTATATTACCACTGGTGGTATCTTCAAGACCTGCGATCATACGTAATAATGTTGATTTACCACAGCCCGACGGACCAACAAAAACAATGAACTCACCGTCTTTTATTTCTAGATCGAGTGGTTTAATTACGTTTACTTCATCAAAGTTTTTAGTGACTTGTTTTAGTGTGATGCTGCCCATGTATATTCTCCTATTTTACTGCGCCGAAACTTAATCCACGCACTAATTGTTTTTGACTAAACCAACCAAGTATTAAAATTGGCACAATGGCCATGGCAGATGCTGCCGATAACTTAGCGTAAAATAACCCCTCAGGGCTTGAGTAACTGGCAATAAATGCCGTTAAAGGTGCAGCATTTGCAGCGGTTAAAATAAGTGTCCAAAATGCTTCATTCCACGACAAAATAACATTTAACAATAACGTTGAGGCAATACCCGGTAAGGCTATTGGTAATAAAACATGAAATATTTCTTCACCAATTGTTGCGCCATCCATACGTGAAGCTTCAAGTATTTCGTTTGGTATTTCTCTAAAGTAGGTGTAAAGCATCCATACCATTATTGGTAAGTTAATGAGTGTCATTACAATAACCAAACCTAATTTTGTATCGAGTAATGCGAAGTCACGAAACAATAAATAAATCGGAATAAGTACCCCTACTGGCGGTAACATTTTGGTTGAAAGCATCCACATCAATAAATGCTTTGTTTTTTTAGTTTGCACAAAAGCCATAGACCACGCAGCAGGTACCGCAATTAATAACCCTAGTAAACTTGAACCTAGCGATATAACCACAGAATTCCAAAAATGGGTAAAGTATGGCGAACGCGACAGTACATCTCGGTAATTTTCGAGCGTCCAATCAAACACATATAAGCTTGGGCTTGCTGAAATTGCTTCGGCTTCCGTTTTAAAACTGGTGATGAGCGTCCATAAAATTGGAAAGAAAATCATGCCGCTTATTGTCCATGCAGTAATGGTATAAATTAGTTTGGAACGACGGCTATCTTTTATAGTCATAATTAACCCTCCAAGTTTTTGCCAATTAAGCGCATTAAAAATATAGCGACTATATTTGCAATAATAACTGCAACTATGCCCCCTGCCGAACCGCCGCCTACATCAAACTGAAGTAGCGATTGCGTATAAATTAAGTACGTTATATTGGTTGACGAATAACCAGGACCGCCACTAGTTGTGACTAATATTTCAGCAAAAATTGACAGTAAAAATATAGTTTCGATTAATATAACCGCAGTTACAGCGCGCGATAAGTGCGGTAAAACGATGTAAAAGAACTTACTAAATGGGCCAGCTCCGTCCAAATCAGCCGCTTCTAATTGTTCACGGTCTAATGATTGTATTGCTGTTAGCAGTATTAAAGCTGCAAACGGTAACCACTGCCAAGACACAATTATGATGATTGAAAATAACGGCATTTGAGCAAAAAAGTCGATAGGTTCAAAGCCAAGCCAAATCGAAAAGTGTGCAAATAAGCCATTAACTGGGTTCATTAGCATGTTTTTCCATACCAATGCCGACACAGTTGGCATTACAAAAAATGGAGCTAATACCATAATGCGAACGTAGTTTCGTCCCCATATTGCTTGGTCTAGTAAAATAGCTAAGCCAATACCACCACAAATAGTGATAAGTAAAACCCCAGTTACTAGGTAAAGCGTGTTAAAAAATGATTCAAAAAAAGCCGGATCAGTTAGGAAAAATTCATAGTTTAAAAAGCCTACAAACTCTTTATCCCCAGGAACGAGTAAGTTGTAATCAATAAATGAAAAATACAGTGTCATACACAGCGGAACTATCATCCAAGCAAGTAATAAAATTACACTAGGAAGAAGCATAAACCGAGCAAGCGTGCGCGAGTTAGTTGTTGCCATAAAGGTGACCTTAAAAAAGCCAATTCTATTTACTTGTTAACTATCAAGTGAAAATCAGAAACCCTTGATAGCGTTATAACTAACAAGTAAATAGAATTGACATAAAATATTGGGTAAGTTTGAGTACTTACCCGCCCATTACATGCTATTTAGGATAGCGAGCTTTACGCATTGTTCGCTCAACAAGGTGCTGAGACGTTCTAAGCGCTTGCTTAACGCTCATTTGGCCAGTTAATGCTGCTGAGAATTGTTGCCCAACAGCTGTACCAATTCCTTGAAACTCAGGAATAGCAACAAACTGAATACCTACATAAGGCACCGGTTTAACGGTTGGATTTTTAGGATCTGCAGATTGAATAGAATCTAAGGTAATTTGCGCAAACGGTGCTGCGTCCATGTACTTTTGATTACTGTAAAGTGATTTACGTGTACCTGGCGGTACTTTTGCCCAACCTTTTTTGTCGGCTACAAGTTGAGTGTATTCTTTAGATGTTGCCCAGCTAATAAATTTCATTGCGGCATCTGGTTTTTTACTGCTTGCCGGTACGGCTAAAGTCCAAGACCATAACCAGTTACCGCGTTTACCCAGACCGTTATCTGGCGCAAGTGCAAACCCTACTTTATCGGCAACTTCAGAGTCTTTTTTGTTAGTAACAAATGCGCCTGCAACGGTTGCATCAATCCAAATACCACATTTTCCGGTTTGAAATAGTGCAAGGTTTTCATTAAAACCGTTTGCAGATGAACCAGCAGGACCAGATTCTTTCATCACATCGACATAATACTGAAGGGTATTTTCCCACTCTGGGGTATTAAACTGTGGCTTCCAGTTTTCATCAAACCAACGCGCGCCAAACGAGTTAGCCATGGATGTAATAAGCGCAACGTTTTCGCCCCAACCTGCTTTACCACGTAGACAAAGGCCATAAACACCTTCTTTTTTATCGGTCATCGCTTTAGCAGCTTTGCGTATAAAGTCCCATGTTGGGGCTTTAGGCATAGTTAGCCCTGCTTTTTCCATTAAGTCAGTGCGGTACATAACCATTGAACTTTCACCATAAAATGGTGCAGCATAAAGCTTATCGTTAATCGTTAAACCGCTTCGGATTGCAGGTATTAAATCGTCTAAATCGTAGTTTTCACCTAAATTATCCAGCTCTTTTAGCCAATTTTGCTTGCCCCAAATAGGTACTTCATAAGTACCTATGGTCATTACATCGTATTGGCCGCCTTTTGTTGCTACATCGGTAGTGACACGTTGGCGAAGAATGTTTTCCTCTAAAGTAACCCATTTTAGGTCTATGTCAGGGTTTTGGCTGGTAAAGTTACTACTTAATTCTTTCATGGTGATCATATCACCATTATTTACAGTGGCTATTGTAATCGTTTCTTTTGCAACAGCGCCCATGCTTATAAAGCCACACGCGAGCATAATTAATTTATTTTTCATCGGGTATTCCCCATACACATTATGTTTTAACAAGTGCTATTAAATTTCAATCAATTACCAATTCTATTTATGGCAGTTTTAACGCATAAAACTGCCCGCAAAGTGCCTTTTTAGGTCCTTTGTATAAATAGTTAGACTAGTTGGATAATGACTTAAAATTTAACAGATATTTCAGAAGTGAAGCCGTCAAATCCTTTACCGATTTGGCCGCCCGAATTAACACCTTCTTCTTGGTTAACATACTCAACTTTTAAAAGCGTTTTATCGTTAAACCAGTAACCTGCGGCTACTTGAATACGCTCTACTGTGTTGTCTGTCTGTTCAATTAAGTCGGAAGTGTTTTCGGCTTCTGCATAACGAGCCGCTACATATAGCTTTTTAGGGATTAGATATTGTTGTGCTTCAAACACGAAGTACTCAACCGATGAGTCGCCTTCTATTACACTGTTTGAATCAAAAGTCGTGCCATTTTCATCAGCTATGCCGTTTGTACCAAAGTAGGTAATACCGGCAACTGCATTACCAGCGGCATCTGCGAACGTGTAGTCATCAGATGATTTACCAACCATAAAAATTAAGCTAGTTTCGTCAGATGGTTGATAAGCTAAGTTAAGCTGGATGATTGATTGCTCAAGCCCTGGCATTGCGCCAACATGAGTGTCACGCTCGTTCGAAGGTGACGCTGAGAAGTTATAGTTTTCACCATCGCCAAAGCGATAGTTTGTTGTGGTTACACCATCAAGACTGGCTACACCGTTTTCAAAACGTAACTGGTCGCCTTGATTGGCTTTTAATAAGTTTAAACCTGCTTTAAAGCCACCTTCAAATTCTAGAGTACCTTGAAGTCGGTAGTTATAACCTCTGTCTTCTTGAAACGCTTCACCGAAACTTGAAGTCGTAATGTGACCTGTAACATTATAAGCACGTACTACACCACTATCGAAAGTTTCGCTGTAACTTAGCTGTGCGCCGTTTTCTGCGGTTGCGTAATCGGTAATACCATTACCAATAAGTGCATTACTTTGGTTATCTGCGCCGTCTTGAAAACCTTTAAATTGAAATGGTGAGCCACCAATATTACCCAAACGCAGTGTTAAATTTGCGTTTTCTTTTGGTGTGCCATAAAGACCTAGTAGGTCAAATTCAACACCTGCAAAATCGTTGTGAAATGAAAAGTCACGATCTTCGCCACCAAAGTCATTAGGCTCTTCTGCAATATCTATATCGGCAGTGATGAACTCGTTAATATGAAATTTAAGCATTAGATTAGCTCTAATACGGCCAAATCCTGATTCTTGTTCTTCATCTTCTGGACGAAATGCGCCGTCTTTAGCTTGAATTGACTGAAAGTTTTGCATTAGTAAAAAGTCTACGTCAACGCGATCTAAATATTCAGAAATATCAGCCTGTGCTGGAGCCGATGTAGCCATAGCTGCCGCTATGAGAGAAATTGCAAATTTAGTCTTTTTATTATTCAACATAATAAGCTCTTTATTTAGTGTGGTGTGTGATGCCAACTTTATTAAATTGCATATTCATTTAATGAAATTGGTATTAATTCAGTGTGTATAGATGAGGCTGACTGAGCAAAACATTAAATAGTTAATGAAATTGCACTTGTGAGCATAAGCCCATCCACTGAGCATAATCACAGAATGAATTTAGAAGGTCAACGATTTTTTATTACAAAACGTTTACAAAAAATCGAATTTTTATGTAAATATTTTTGAATCAATAAGTTAAGTAGCAAATTTGTTACATCAGATTTTGAGGAAATAAAGTGTAGGATTAAGGGATTTATTGTAGATACGTCATTATTGTTCAATACAATTAATAAAAATATAAGTTAGTAGAAGCTATGAAAGCAGGTAATCCTTTAAAAATAGGTTGTTGGGCAAACCTATAAACAGTTTATTTATTAGTGTTTTTTAAGTAACGTTCTTGAGCTTATGATGGGGTTAGCTTAGTATTAAAGCACTTAGATGTATTCAAAATAGAAGTAACCTACATATGGAATTTGTTCGCCCGCTAGAGCCCATCCTCATTATTGATGACGTTAAGGAAATTCGTGATTATCTAAACCAAATTTTAACTGACTTAGGGTTTGAAGATATATTAGAGAGTGCTGATTTTAGCTCTGCCAAACCTATTATGGACAATAAACCGCCAGGCGTTATATTTGTAGATGTAGATTTACCTGACTCTAACGGTGCAGATATATTGGAATACATTAATAGTACTTACCCGCACACTCATGTTGTTATGTGCTCTGGCCACAATAGTCTCGAAAACGTACAAAACACGTGGGAAATGGGCGCTAAAGGCTTTATTGCAAAACCTTTCAACACAAAAAAAGTAGACACTGTAATGAAGCGTCTTGAAATAATAGAATAATAATAAGGTTAGCATGCATAGTACTGTTACTGCGATTATAGACGATCTTTCGAGTGTTATATTTGGTAAACAACAACAAATAAAACTGGCACTTACATGCTTATTTAGCGAAGGGCATTTACTCATTGAAGATTTGCCTGGTATGGGAAAAACCACTCTTTCTCATGCATTGTCAGCTGTGCTAGGTTTATCGTATCAGCGTATTCAATTTACCAGTGATCTTCTGCCTGCTGATATTCTGGGTACTAATGTGTTTAACTCTACCGAGCACAGTTTTACGTTTCATAAAGGCCCTATTTTTAGCCAAGTTGTTTTAGCTGATGAAATAAACCGCGCAGGGCCTAAAACACAAAGTGCATTGCTTGAAGCAATGGAAGAGCACCAAGTAACAGTCGATGGAAAAAAATATACGCTGCCAAATCCATTTTTTGTGATAGCAACACAAAACCCGATTTACCAATCAGGTACTTATCCGTTACCTGAGTCGCAATTAGACCGTTTTTTAATGCGTATTAGCTTAGGTTTTCCACCTAAAGAAGCCGAAAAACGCTTAATTTTGAATATGCAAAAACGAGATTACAGTCAGTTACCTAGGCGTATTAACCAACAAGAGTTAGCGGTAATTCAAACCCAGATTAGCCAAATTACTTTAAGTAGCCCAGTTATTGACTACATTATAGAGCTTGTTAATTATACACGCACAAGCAACGCTTTTGCAGCATCGTTATCACCGCGTGCCAGTATGGCTCTGGCTAAAGCGGCTAGGTCGTGGGCCTTTATTGAGGGTCGTGATTTTGTAATGCCAGAAGATGTTCAAGCCGTATTTGCAAGTGTGTGTCAGCATCGATTAGGTTTGCATAATGAGTCCGGTGAAGCGCAAGTAAACGATATTTTAAAAAACGTTTTAGTTCCGGTATAAACTTTCATGCCAAAAAAAACAGCTAAGCGCCCTTCTTTATTTAAGTCATTTAAGCGAGGTGTATTTAATAAATTATTAAAAAATAAGCATTTAAAAAACTCAATTACACTTGAACACAGAACAATTTATGTATTGCCATCATCCCTTGGTTGGTACTTTGTAATTGTGGCTATTTTAAACTTTGTGATGGGCATTAATTATCAAAATAATTTAATTTTAATAATGTCTTATCTTATGTTTGTGGTGATGATTATTGCTGTATTAATGGGCTACAGTAACGCTAAAGGCTTAACGGTTAAATTTAAAGATGCATTTAACAGCTACGCTCCTCAAAAACCGAGTATTGTATTTGAATTACAAAGCGCTAGAGTTACCCAATCTATTAATTTAACATATCAAGGTAGTGAGCAAACTCACAAACATACCGACGAAGTTGATAGTAAGACTCAGTTACTTGCACTCAACTTACCCTACAGCTCACGCGGTAAGTACTCAGTGCAACGTATTAAAATAGCGAGTAACTACCCCTTTGGCTTAATAACTGTTTGGAGCTACATTCAATTACAAACAGATGTTTTTGTATACCCGTCGCTTGAACAAGTACACAGTGATGCGCATGTTTCTATGCTTGATGAGCAAGCCGATAAAGGTGTTTCTACACAATCTGGTAGCGAAGAGTTTGAGTCGTTAATCCCACATTTACCAGAGATGGGCTTGCAAAGAGTGTCGTGGAAGCATTACGCAAAAACACAGCAGTTGTTAGTAAAAGAGTTTGTAGACTTTAAAACAGCGAATGCGCTCTTCGATTTTACGTTAATGAATGGAGATACAGAACAACGTTTAAGCCAGTTATGCTTTTTAGTGTGTGAAGCAACCGAAAAAAACACCCCTTTTATGTTAAAGCTACCGAATAAAACAATAAATACAAATACCGGACAGCAACATAAGCAGCAATGCTTAGAATTATTATGCTCATTTAATGGTGATGTGTAATGGACATACTTAAAAACGAAAAAGTAATAAATTATTCGCTGTCTTTTATATATGCATGTTTAATTGTATTTTTTGTATCACATTTACCGCTTGCTTTTGTAGGTGTACTTTCACTTATTTGTGCATGGAACTTTTACATAACGCTGAGTAATAAACCAAAGCCAAATGCTTGGCTGGCAAATATACTCGCAGGTGTGTCACTAGGTTTAATGCTCTACACAGTAGGCATGTCGGATACGGTTATTTTATTTGTGGCCATGCTGCTACTTGCTAGTTTATTTAAGCTGCTGCAGGCTAAAACCAAAAAACACTATCATGTAATTACAACGCTTACGTTTTTTTCACTCTCATCGGTGTATTTATTTAACCAAAGCATTTTAACGACTTTAACTGTAAGTAGTTTATACATATTAAACTTTGCAGTACTTGGCTTACTCGAATCCAAACATAATTTAAAAATAGCCTCTAAGCAAAGTGGTAAATTACTACTTTTAGCGCTTCCTTTAGCTGTATTTTTACTGCTTTTTTTACCAAAAATGCCCGCCTTTTGGCAGCTCCCTGGGCCTAAGCTTGCAAAAACAGGGCTTTCTGAACAAGTCGATCCTTTCGATATTGCAAAGCTTTCAAACTCAGATGAACTTGTGTTTAGAGCTAAATTTAACGAAGAAAAACCTGTAGCGCCTTATTATTGGCGAGCAATAGTTCATGATGAGTTTAATGGTAATGCGTGGCTTACGTCTGACTTTTTAAAATATAATAATGTAAAAACAAATACGCAGAGCGAAAATGATGAGCAACTTATTGCAAGCTACTCAGTTATTACAGAGCCTGCTACACAAAAATGGCTCTATGGTTTAGCGTATTCCAGTAGTAACTCACCAAATGTTGAAGGTAATTCGCTAGGCTTATTGCGTAAAAAAAGTCGTCAAGCTAAAAACTTACAATACGATGTAAATAGCTTTAACTTCACAGCTTTATCGCTTGGCGAATTTGAAGAAAAACGCTACAAATACCTCGCTTATAAAAAGAATGTAAAAACATCATCACTTGCTAAAAACTTAAAGCAAGATACACACTCTGACCGCGATTTTTACAATAGCTTATTACAATACTTTGCAGGTACAGGATTTACTTATACGTTAACACCCACTCCGATGAGCGGCGATAACACGATTGACCAATTTTTATTTGAAAACCAACGTGGATTTTGTGGTCATTATGCAAGCGCCGCTGCGTACATTTTTAGAACCGCAGGTATACCCGCTCGATTAGTAAGTGGTTATTTAGGCGGTGAATTAAACCAAGATAATAATACGCTAACAGTTCGCCAGTACGATGCGCATGCGTGGGTAGAAGTATATTTACAAAACGAAGGTTGGGTTATTTTTGATGCAACCGCTGTTGTCGCACCGGAGCGTTTAAATGGCTCGCTTTCGCAAAACGAAGAGCTGAATGACGAATTTAAAAGTAATCTTGATTTTGGTTTAGTGAGTTTAAGTAATTTCCCCGCTATTAATTGGTTAAGGTTGGAACTTGAAAATCTCGATTATCAATGGTCTAGCTGGGTACTTGGTTTTGACGAAGAAAAACAAAATGATTTTTTAAAATCAATTTTTGGTAGTAAAAACATTTGGCTTGTACCATTAATGGTTTTACTAACAGCTGGTTTTTGTTTTGTAGGTTATTTTGTGTATTTAAACTTACCAAAACGCCCGACTAAATTAGCGCCTATGGTTAAAGAATTTTATGAAGTAAAAGCATGGGCGAAAAAACAAAAAATAAATACACCCGATAATTTAACACCGAGTCAGCAGTTACATTTTTTTGCTGATCAACTTCCTCGTTCTGCACAATCTATAAACACATTTAGTCAGTTATTTAACCAAGTACGCTATAGTAAAAAACCTTTTACGAAAGAGCGTAAAACTCAGGCTAAAGATCTGATAAAATTAATTAAAATTTCCAAATAGAGAATACTATGAATGCTGTTGTTATAGGCGTTATTTTAATGCTCGGGCTATCTCTGGCTCGCGTTAACGTCATTGTTGCCATGATCATAAGTGCTTTAGTTGCTGGTTTAACAGCAGGCTTGGGTATAAAAGAAAGTGTTGATGCATTTAATTCTGGCCTTTCTGCCGGAGCTGAAATTGCACTAAGTTATGCCATGCTCGGTGCATTTGCCGTTGCTATTTCTAAGTCGGGTTTAACACGCATTCTCGCTGATAAGTTACTTGCTAAAGTAAATGCTAAAGGCAGCGGGAATGAAACATTTTTAAGTTACTTCATTTTATTAATTATTTTAGGTTGTGCGATTTCTTCGCAAAACTTAGTACCTGTACACATAGCGTTTATTCCTATTTTAATCCCGCCGTTACTCGTGGTTTTTAATCAGTTAAGGTTAGACAGGCGTGCTATAGCGTGTATTTTAACATTTGGATTAGCAACTTCTTACATGGTGCTGCCTTATGGTTTTGGGGGAATTTACTTATATTCTATTTTGCATAAAAACCTAGTTGATAACGGCCTAGACATTGTAAATACACAAGTCCCTATGGCGATGATAATTCCTGCATTAGGTATGTTTATTGGATTACTTATTGCGGTATTTATTACCTACAAAAAACGTCGCGAATACACAGAGCTCCCATTAACAACTCAGAGTAAATCGGCTGAGGTAGAAAACCCTAAAAAAGTAATGATTGTAGGGCTATGTGCGGTACTTGCCTCACTTGTTGCACAAAACCTAAGTGGCTCAATGATTTTAGGCGGTTTAGTAGGTGTAATGATATTTAGTGTATTTGGTGTAGTTAAGTGGGAAGAAAACGGCGACGTATTTAGTAAAGGCGTTGCGATGATGGCGATGATTGGTTTTATTATGATATCGGCACAAGGCTTTGCATCGGTTATGCAGGCCACTGGCGACGTAGCGAGCTTAGTACACAGCACAGCCGCACTTTTTGATGGTAATAAACCTTTGGCCGCCGGTGTTATTTTGTTAGTCGGGTTATTAATTACAATGGGAATTGGTAGCTCGTTTTCAACAGTGCCTATTATTGCAACTTTGTTTGTTCCTTTGTGTTTAGACCTCGGGTTTTCTGTTATGGCAACCGCTGCACTTGTTGGTACTGCGGGCGCTTTAGGTGATGCAGGCTCCCCTGCTTCAGACTCAACGCTTGGACCAACATCAGGTTTAAATGCCGATGGCCAGCACGACCATATTAGAGACTCTGTTATTCCAACGTTTATTCACTTTAACATTCCACTGCTGATATTTGGCTGGATTGCAGCAATGGTGCTTTAAGTAGTATGTATGCATATAAGTATTCGTAAATTTAATTAAAAGCTAAATGTAACTAAAAAGGTATGTTTAAAGCATACCTTTTTTGCTTCTAACAACTCTTATCCCTATCAATTTCTCTTTTATTTTGATTAGTTTATTAGTAAATATTAACTGAGGTGTTGAGATTACATTTAATAAATATTTAGTATGATGTGTTCTTTATGGTTTTTTATATAAGCACCAATTAAGGTGCTTATATAATGTTACTCTACCGCGTCTTTAAAGCTCTAAATTACTCAAAACCATAAATCATTTTATCGCATACTACCGGTGTTGGTCTGTGATTATCATCGACAGCAACAAACGTAAAGCTACCACTAATGGCAGAGTGCTTATCATCTCTGTGCATAGTTTCTAATAGTATATCTACATCAACTTTTAAGCTGGTGTTACCTACATGGACTACTTTAGCAATTAACTCTGCAAAAGTACCTGCTGGTATCGCTTCTTTAAAATCAACTCTATCGGAAGATATGGTAACCAAAGGCTTACGGCAAAAACGAGTCGCTGCTATAAATGCCACTTCATCCATCCACGCCAGTGCATCACCACCAAATAAAGTATTGTGATGATTAGTACGCCCAGGAAACACGGTCTTAGTTACCGATGTAGTTGAGTCTTCAATACGCTGAGCAATTATTGCATCGCGATTTACGTCAGTCATAATCTCTACTTTTTGTTTGCTAATGTATCTTGCATTAGTAATGCAGGATCGAGGCGTTCGCCTTTCCAGTTAAAACGCCAATCTAGGTGAGGACCCGTTACACGCCCTGTTGCACCAATTTCAGCCACTTTGTTACCTTGCTCAATTTTGTCACCCACTTTTACATCAAGCTTACTTAAGTGAATGTAAGTTGAGGTAATGCCATGGCCATGATCAATAATTAATGTACCGCCTGAGTAGTATAAATCAGGTTCAGCAAATACTACGGTACCACTAATAGGCGCGTAAACAGGAGAGCCTGTTTTATTAGCAATGTCTAAGCCAAAGTGCGGACGACGAGGCTCGCCATTAAAATAGCGCTGACTACCATAAACACCCGATATACGCCCTTCTGCAGGCTTTAACACAGGGTCTAAAAAGTACAGTAAATCAGAGTCTACTTCTCTCGCTTTACGAACAGCAACTGCTTCGCGGCTTATACGTGCACTGACTTCTTTTGCCGGTGAAACATACTTCTTAGCCACGCCGGTAATTTTATCAATTTCATATTCACGCTTAGTTATGGCTAGCGGCTGAGAATGCGATTTACCCGTGTTATCTACCCATTTTAAAGTATGAGTCGTTTCAGCGTCACGCCCAAAACCAAATACAAAGTCACCATTTGGCGAAAGTTTTAAGCTTTTGCCATCTAAGCTTACTGAATTAGCGTTTTCTAGCTTTCCAGTAACTAAACCGCCTTGTGTTAAATGCCCTTTTAACTCAAGCGCCATAGCACTAAAGCTAGCAGAGGCAACAAGCGCTGTTGCTAAAAATGTTTTAAACATAACTAATCGATCCTTTTCCAACACCTTCATAAGCGGTCACTTTCACTGCTTTTTCTGGATATTGAGCTTTAATTTGGCCAGCTACATGTTCAGCAATACATTCTACAGTGGTGTCTACTGGTAAAATGTCGCAACGGGATTCGCTAATAGCCATTTCAAAATAGCCTTGTGCCGACGTATAAGCAAAACATACATCACCCGCTTTGGCTGTTATGTGTTTTAAATCAGGTGCGTTAATTTGATCTTCACTGGTGGCTAAGTAAATATCTTCCCACTTTTGAGACCATTCTTTTTGCAAGCGCGGCATAGAGATGCCGTCTAGGCTAATACCAATTTGAGAACGATGCCCATGAATAATACGTTGGCAATTACCGTCATGCTTTTTAAGGCCATGGCTGTAATGATAGTAAAAGCTTTGGCTGTGCTCAGGCTTAAGAGACAACTCAATTTTTTCAATGTTATCTGGTAGCTTCGGTAAAATAGTCGCAATTAAAAATTCAGTAACCGATTCAACCGTTACTTCGTCTGCGTTAATCATGCAATAAGCTTGATGAGGAGCACTCATAGCTAAGTGGTTGTTTTCACCAAATGTACAGTCGAGTGTTTTATGCTCGTTAAATTCAGATACAGTGCCATTAAGGCCCGTAGGAATTGCTAAACGGTGATCAATACACTCATCTATAATGCCTTTAATTTGCTTTTTAACTAAACCAAAGTCTAAAACCATAGACTCTTCGTTAAGTTTACCGTGCAAAGTTAAATCAACAATCCAGCTCTCGCCAACGGCGCCGCGTTTGTTACATAAGTAAGAAAAATCAATCACAGTTAGTGAGTTAACAAAAAGGATCATAAACTTCCTTTAGACTGGTTATAAGACAGCGTTAATTATAATGATTTCTGATTGTAATTGCGCGGTTTTATAGTGCAAAAACCAATCGCGCTGATTGATTGATGATTTAATATGCAATATTTTGATTTTTTAACTGCTCCGAGTTGTTTAGCGTACAAGTGTACGCTAAAGTACTTGGCAATTTCTAAGCGAAGATAAGTGTTATGGAACCTAAAAATAGCTATACAAAAGAAGATTTGATCCTGTGTGGTCAAGGTGAAATGTTTGGTGAAGGCAACTGCCGTTTACCAAGTGACAACATGTTAATGATGGACCGCATTACCTCTATTACTGCTGATGGCGGAATTCATGGTAAAGGTGAAATTGTTGCTGAGCTTGATATTGACCCTAGCCTGTGGTTTTTCGATTGCCATTTTAAAGGCGACCCAGTAATGCCAGGTTGTTTAGGATTAGATGCTATGTGGCAACTAGTTGGCTTTTACTTAGGTTGGTCTGGTGGCCCAGGTCTTGGCCGTGCGCTGGGTGTGGGTGAAGTTAAATTTACTGGCCAAATTTTACCTACTAATAAAAAAGTAACTTATCGCCTTGTAATGAAACGCGTAATTAAACGTAAATTATTCATGGGCGTTGCCGATGGCACTGTAGAAGTAGACGGCCGAGTAATCTACGAAGCAAAAGATTTAAAAGTGGGCTTATTTCAAGACACTAGCGCGTTTTAATTACTTTAACTGAATCCTTAAAAATTTAGTTTTAAAAGTTAACGCACAAACAAAAAGGCCTCCAATGTGGAGGCCTTTTTGCTTAAATTCGATTATTGATCTTAGGTTTTGTACATGTTGCGGTTTTCAATCGCCTCACGCCACCCTCCTAACCACTCTGATTTGGGATCTACTTGTTGATAAGGGCATAGCTCTTTTGAGCGACCTGCTAAACCTGCTTTAAAACCTTGAGAATGAGCTCTTTCTAAACGATCTCTTTTCTGTCTCTTCATCGGTAATATCCTCACCTTTTTATTTATATATTGTGTAGCATTAGTGAAATCTACATTTAATGAATAGTTAATAAAAATGTAAAATTCAAATTGTAAAAGCAATTAAATTGTTTGACTTTAACTAAGCTGCTGATGCAAAAATGAATTAACATTTAAAAAAGTAAGTGGTCATACAACATTTAATTTGACCGGTTCGTAATAACAAATTGGCGATTTAATAATCGCTAAAAAGCACTTATGTGCTTTAATTGTGACCGACTAATATTGACTAAGTTCCAAACAAAAATGTAATCGTGACACTTTTATTTCATTAATCTTAAATTAGTAGCCCGCCCCTAAATTTGAACTATTTTTAAACAATTTAAATTTATACTTGATTATTTAAAGTCGATCGGTCTAATATATGTTCATGAACAAAAATACATCAACACCAATACGCCGTGGTCGCCCACCTAAAATAGCCAGAGAAAACGCCGATACAAAAGCGTTACTTATTCGCACGGGCCTAGAAACCCTAACTGAATTTGGTTTTAGCGCCACGGGGCTCGATACTATTTTAAAAAAAGCGGCTGTACCTAAAGGCTCTTTTTATCATTACTTTAAAAGTAAAGAAGCCTACGGTATTGCGTTAGTTGATGCATACGACAGTTATTTTATTGCCAAGCTTACCCATTACCTACACCAAGAAGATGTTCCCCCACTTGAGCGAATCGTTAATTTTACTCAAAGCGCAATTAAAGGGATGAAAAAATACGATTACAAACGTGGCTGTTTAGTCGGTAACTTAAATCAAGAGCTTAATCATTTAAGTGATGAGTTTAAAACCAGATTAATGCAAAGCTACACCGCTTGGCAAAACCATGTAGAGGTTTGCTTAAACCAAGCTAAGCAACAAGGCACTATTGCAAGCCATGTAAATACAAAATTGATGAGTGAGTACTTTTGGATTGGCTGGGAAGGTGCTGTTATGCGCGCCAAGCTCACAAAATCAAATACTCCACTTACTTTGTATACAGAAATGTTTTTACGCGCATTATTAACCTAATGCGTTTTTATTTACCAATTAAAAGACGATCGGTCTAAAAGGATATCCCATGAGTAACCCAATTAAAGCCATTGTTATTAATAAAGAAGATAATAATTATAGCGCTTCATTATCAACTATCGAAAATAGTGATTTACCAAACGAAAACGTATCTATCGACGTGCTATACAGCACACTTAACTATAAAGATGGTTTAGCAATTACTGGCAAAGGCCCCGTTGTACGCAGTTTTCCTATGGTGCCAGGTATTGATTTAGTGGGTACGGTTACAAATTCCACCAGCGATGAATTTAAAAACGGCGATAACGTAATATTAAATGGCTTTGGTGTAGGTGAAAAACATTGGGGCGGGCTTGCTCAAAAAGCAGCACTTAATAGCGATTGGTTAATCCCCGTGCCTTCAGGTATTTCACCAAAACAAGCAATGCAAATAGGCACTGCGGGTTACACCGCTATGCTAAGTGTTATAGCACTTCAAAAACAAGGTATTACGCCTGAATCTGGCGAAATACTGGTAACTGGTGCTAATGGTGGCGTAGGCAGCTTTGCAATTTATTTATTAAATCAACTTGGGTTTAACGTAACAGCAGCAACGGGTCGATTAGATCAAAGTGAGTATTTAAAAGAGTTAGGCGCTTCACAAATAATTGACCGAAATGAGCTTTCAAACCCGGGCAAGCCTTTGCAAAAAGAGCGTTTTGCAGCGGCAATAGATTCAGTAGGTAGCCATACACTTGCCAATATTTGTGCATCATTAAAGTATGGGGGTGTAGTAACCGCCTGCGGACTTGCGCAAGGTATGGATTTACCAGCATCGGTGGCACCCTTTATATTACGTGGTGTATCTCTTATAGGAATTGATAGCGTAATGCGCCCTAAAGCCGACAGAATTGAAGCATGGGATCGTTTAGCTAAATTAGTAAGCGCTGATTATTTAGATAAAATTTCGACAGAAATATCACTCGAACACGTAATCGATAACGCAGAGCAACTTATGGAAGGTAAAATTCGTGGTCGTGTTGTAGTTAATTGCCAAAGTTAAGCTATTTACTCTGTTAAAGCCTCGTTATTAAATTTATAATGCAATTTGTATTTTAATAATGAGGCAACACCTATGAGCAACCAAGAACTTTTCAGTAATAACCCACTGCAAGGCGTAAAATTAGAACAAGTGGTTGAAGAGCTGGTTGAACAATACGGGTGGGAACTCCTACACGCTTATTTACAACTTAACTGCTTTAAAAATAATCCTGATGTTAAGTCTGCGGTTAAATTTTTACGTAAAACACAATGGGCACAAGAAAAAGTAGATAACTTTTACCTTTATCGTCTTAAAAACTTACCTAAGCCTGATGATGTGCAATACGAATTACCGCCACGAGATCGCGTTATCCCCGCTGATCATAAACCTGGTGAGCCGTGTGAACTTAGTTTTGTTGATGCTAAACGTATTGTAGAGAAAAAAGAATCTAAGCAACGTGCTCGCGATCGTAAACAGCGTTCTAATTCTAGTAACCCTTGGGGTAACTAAAAACTTATTAATTTAAGGTTGAAGAGCTGTTTATAAATAGCTCTTCGACTATTTTCTCATTAACTTCAATTATATCCGCGTCACATAGCCAATAAATAACAATTAGTACCCTCGGTTTTTCCAAAAATCTGTTTCAGTGCGCTCTGCCTCTAATGCCACATTAAAAGTTTTATCAGCAATGATTTTTCCATTTAGTTCAATCGTCATTCGCCAATCACCCAATTTATTTTCTATTGGCAGCCAAAGTGTATCGCCTAAATAAAAGTTCCAATCACTGTTTTTAACGTATACATCGCCTTCAAAAGGGTCCATCACATCACCGTTACTACTTGGAATATCAGGATGGTAAATACAATAATGAAGCTTTTCGCCTTTACCTTTTTTGATATTTACGATTAAGCCAAACTCAATATCTACCTCAGCTATTACATTTGTTGTAAATTGCTCTATTTGTGGCAACGCTTTACTTTCACTATCCCACTTAGAGTAAATACCGTGACTTTGTAACGTCACTACAGGTTTTGTTTTAGCCATTAAGGTAGCCTTTTATGTTAGCTATTTTGGCATTAGTTTAACTTTTTGAAATTTTAAAATAAAACACAATCTCATAAAGTTAAATCTCAACTTAGCTTTAATACTCCGCCTATTTACATAATTGCTAATTTGTCATCATTGTTTACACACTATTTGCACAATTGCTGATTATTGTTTGAGTAACTTAATTGATCAGGTAGGCAGCAATGAAACAATACGCACTTAATAATAAAAATCGAAATAGGATAAATGCTTTAAAGCTCACTTCTCTTGCTTTAATTGTTTCATCGTTAGTTGCATGTGGAGGTGGAGAAGGCATAGATGATAGCTTAGCAACTACAGAAAGCTCATCACAAACCACTACAGATAATGGCACAGGTACCAGCAGTTCAACCCAAAGTGTACTTTGTGAATATAGCTACAGTGAATATAACGAGTCAGAGTCAGTACAAGCCACCAGCGCTGCAGATTGGTCATGCACAGGAACTACACGCGACTTAGTAGCTAATGGCATACCCGATCACGAAGTAGGCACATTCCCTAATGCTGACAATCCAAATACTATTTCTGAACAATCAGTAAATGAAAGCTACACACTTGAGCCTATAGAAACAACACAAGCAACCATGCTTGGTGGTCCTCGTGGAATGATAGGCGTTGTACTTAATGGCATTAAAATAGACGCTGGTACAGGCGGAAGTTGTGATGATTCTGGCACCGATTGCGATTTAGGCGACAATAGCGGCAACTGGAATATAGAAGCCCTAAGCCAAGACACGTTTAGTTTTGGAACAGACGACAACAATGCACATGTACAACCCGATGGCACATATCACTATCATGGTATGCCAGAAGGCTTTGTAGCAATGCGAGGTGGCAATAGCACCACTATGACTCTAATAGGCTGGGCAGCAGATGGCTTTCCTATATATGCACGTTACGGCTATTCAGACTCAAGTGATGCAACTTCAGCCCTAACCGCAATGACCGGTAGCTACCAACATATAACAACCGTAAGCGCAAACCGCCCTTCTACCGATATATACCCATTAGGTACATTTGCACAAGATTGGGAATACGTAGCAGGCTCTGGTGATTTAGATGAATGCAATGGCCGCGTTGGTGTAACGCCTGAGTTTCCTGATGGGATATACCACTACTACGCAACAGACACTTACCCGTTTTTTCAACGCTGTGTTAAAGGCGAAGTTTAGTTAGGAGTAAGCTATGCCTTATATAAAAAGAGGTCTACTGAGTATGACTACTTTGGGTTTGTTGATTATGCCAAATTTAGCAAACGCGCATTTAATGGTTGCAGATCACGGTACGCTGAATTTTGTTGATAATAACGTGTTTATTGTGCTTTCAATCCCTATGTCGGCTTTTAAAGGGGTTGATGAAGATAAGGATGGCAAAGTATCAATAGTTGAGTTTAATGCTCATAAAAAACAAATAAGTAAGCGAGTTAAAAAGAACGTTTATTTAGCAGATCATCAGTATAAATTTACTATTGACGGACTTTTGCTAAACCCAGAAGCGTCGCATACACATAAAAGCGACAATATAGACCAAGTAACCATTACTGGGCGCTACTCTTTGCCCAGTAAATTAACCAAAGTTAACTTTAACGTTAAGCTATTTAGTAACAATGAGCACAAGCAGCATTATCAAATAACAGCGACTAATAAAACGCAAAAGCTAACTCATCAATTTAAGCTATCACCAACGTCGCCCTTTAGTAAGGTGTTTAATAATTAGTAATACTTACCTAAATAATTAAGTGGCAAAGAGTACAAGTTAAACCAATTTGTGCTCTTTTTTATCTTTGTCTTCTTATTTAATACTCTTTAGTGAAGGGCTTTTTCTATAAAGGTACAAGCTTGGGATTTTTAGGAAAGTAATGCTCTTCTTGCTGCTCACATAAACTAAACTCACGGGTGTTTTTATATGGGAGTTTCATAAAGCCCGCGACACCAACGTCCGTAATATTTACCGCGTATTGCATAAGTTTATTAAGTAAACGTTTAAACTCAACCTCTTTACTCGAATCGAGTAAACGGTAGTAATGGTGAATCTTCATTCTGTCGGGCAGTGCTTCAAAAATAATACACCCCGTATGATGAATTTGGTTAAGCTCAAATACGCACTTAATAACTTTTTTAGGTAGCTGTAGTTGCTCATCAGGGTCTTTACCGTCTTCAAAGTATGAATGCGGGCGGGTTATGTCGTTTGCCTTCATGCTTACAACTTCGTATTCAAGCTCTGGTAGGCTATCAAACTTAAATGCACCCGTGCCATCTCGCTCTAGTTGAATGGTTTTACGGGCATCAAACAAACAACACTTAAATAACCCTTTTTGATTAATCGCTTGCGCAAGCATCACCGTGTTATTAATCGCATCACTAAACGCATCACCCAATGATTCGTCATGCATAATTAAAGACGATTCAACAAACATCGACTCATCCTTCCAATGAAAACTAAGCCCACCAACAACAGGGTACTTAGCTAATCGGCTTATTGATGCTAAAAATGCTTTTTCGGTATCGCCTGTATCAAACAAAAACTCTTTATAATAACGGTCAAGTTGCGCGTCGTTTATATCGAGTAATTGTTGATTATGATCGGCTTGGCGTAAAAACTGTTTTCGTGAACTATATACAACCGTGTCGGGTTGCTCGGCCTTGCCATACCAAAAAGGAATATCTGCTTTTTTTTGCTTTTTATCAAGCTCAGGTAAATACGCTTTAGCCATAGTTGTAATATTACGCATAAAGTAATCACCGGCACCATCACGTTGTGCCTTACTTTTAGAAAGCATACCATCAATCACTTTAGCCAGCTCTTTTGGGAGCCCTAAGCTGCTTGCAGGGATGGCTTGTGCACCAAAGCGACACGACTGCGCCGACGCTAGCGCATACAACGTTGCGGCTACACCTTGTTCATCAAATCGTGGGGATGATTGCTCCCCCGACATTTGTGCTTCACCAATAAAGTACACATCGCCCATACGAGCATTCGTTGTACTTAAATCGCCCGACATTAAATCCATAAAGTTACTCGCAACAGGGTTACCATCGCTATCGAGCTGTGCATACACAGAGCTTCCCCAATCCACTAACGACAGCTCATCAGTGTTTGCATCCCAAACAAGGTTTGAAGGCTTTATATCGCCATGCACTATAGGTTGTGGGCTAATGCCGTTTTTGTGGCTGCGTAAATCAATTAATACATTACGTAACCTAACAGCTAGCGCCATTATTTGCGCGGCACTAAAGCGCCCTGTTTTAAGCGATACTTTTTCCAGATCCTCTCCAATGGCGCGCGCCATCATTAAAATCCCTTGTTTTTTAATTCGCTCGAATGCATAAAAGGTAGGCACTAAGGGGTTATTAATTTGCGAAAGCATATACGCTTCGTCTTCTAGGCGGTCACGTACACTTTGGGCAAGCGTAATACGCGAAAACTTAAATACCCAAGGTAAGCCGTTATCGTCATCACCTGCAAACACAAAACCAAAAGCACCCGAGCCAATCATTTCAACGTTTTTGTAGCCCAGCAGTGTTAGCTGCTTAATACAAATATTAAGCCACTGGCGGTGTTTTTTAGCATCGCGGTGCGAAAGCAAATAAACAGATTGCTCTTCGTTGATATAAAAATTGCGGATTTCTTTGGCTTTCAATACAGGTACTCAAACTTATAAAACTAACCAATTATTAGTTTTATGTAATGAGATTACAATAGGTTAAATAAGAGTTTTGAAATCGTGGAATAAAACAGCGCTAAAGTAGCGCCATAGCAGTAAATTTAAGTGTAAACGTTAAAGCTCAAAGTAAGCTTTTTACAATGTACTGTATATAAATACAGTGCATTGCTTTTTGCTAACTTTCAATAAAACGAAGCTGCTTAATTGATGACACAGCTATGTGCGTTTGATAATAATATTTATTAGTGGCTCTACCACGGCTCATAAAATCGATAGTTACTCGTTTAGCTTCGCCTGTTACTTCTATTGTTTTATCAATAAAAAAGGTGTCTGCTGGTTGTCCGTATTTACTTTGAAGCTCTGCTACTACATTAGGCGGTATTGATATCGTAATAGAACGTCTATCTCGATAATCAGTTTCGGTATTTAAATACAACCAACTCCCCTGAGCCCCCGCCGCTTTAATATGAAACTGGTAAGTGCCAGCAACACCCTTTGGTGCACTTTGCTCAGTTAAAGCGATAAGGTTCATATTTCCAGCCGTACTTTGGCTCATTTCAATTTTATGGGGAACAGAACTACATGCACTAAGCGTTAGCACACTTAGTAAGGCTAGATATTTCAAGACACAATTTCCTTGTTTTTTACACCAATTCGCATAATTAGGTAATCTATTTTGAGACAAGAAAATCGTGTTGATAACAAAGCAAAAATTTCGTTATTGAGTTGTTCTATATCAAAAATTTTTAATGCAGTTAGCGATTTAATCCCTTAAATTGATTAACTATTATTGAGAATTGGTATTATGCATTATTAAAAATATGTAGCGTTAATGATACCACTTTATGCAGCCATGTTTCTATAATCAATCCAAACAATTAGTTAGCGGGTATTAAGGTGCATTGCGCTGAGAAGGAGCTGTTTTAAAGCTTTTTAGTAAACTTTGCGGGTCAACCACCTCGGTATGCTTTTTAGCAGCCTGCGCCCACCATATTAGTTGGCTAAACGTGCGTGAGAAATAATTAAACCACGATGATTGACTCTCTCCTGCAACAGGTTTGCCATCCTCACTAAACACATCTTGCGCTTTTGGCACGTGGATCATCGCCGATACCGGCAAACAGCCAAGTTCAGATAAAAACGTGCGCATACTAATGGCCGCTCTTACACCACCCCACTGTCCTGCTGAGTAAGTTACTATTGCACTTGGTTTATACGAGAACAGTGAGCTACCAAAATGATTAAGTAAGTCAGCGAGGGCTGGACTCATGCTGTGATTGTACTCAGGGCTAATCATTATATATCCATCTGCGGCTTTAATTTTATCAGCTAATAGAGTGAGTTCTGTAGGTGCATTACTTTTAGCGTATGCAAAGTGTGGTTTAAATACGTTTTCGCTAGGAAAGTCCAACGTATCAATTAGCTCAAACTCATGATCGCCAAAATGCTCTGTTAAGCATTCTATACAAGCACTAGAAACCCTTAAACCTAAGCGAGCAGGCTTTGGTGGTGTACTATCGCGTACTGTGCCTAAAAATACTAAAAACTTCATATGTAATTCTCAACTGTATTTGAACGATAGCTAAACACTAACATTTTTAGTTATTGTGTATTACACATACGCATTGTTTATTGATTCAAAACATAATAATAATTAAATTTAAAACTGAAATTTAGCAACAACCTGGCCGTTAAACATATTTTATCGTGTGTTACTATTTGATCCTAAGATCGATTTAATCATGCAGCAAGAGTTTTACCCAGTAGGCTCTGAACTGCCTAAAAGTAAAACACACTGCTTCAAACTCAACCTTGAAAAAGCACGCCCTAGTATTGATAACTTAGCCCTACACCACCCCAAAATATATTTCGAAGTGTCTCGTCACCTACAAAGCGTTTTTCATCTTTATTAACTGCAATGCTATAGCTTGTATATGTGTATAAGGCTAACTGATTAAAAAGCTGATACGACAAGTTTGCAGTAAACTTTACGTTGTTAATTCCGTTGTGCCCATCATTAACATACCCCGCATTAAACCCCACGCCCGATTGAATATCTACTGATAGTAAATCGTTAATATAAAAATCTTTTTTTACTGCCAGCTCCAAAAATGTACCGCTGGCATCAAATGAATGATAAACACTACTTAACAACTGAATATCGTCTGCATAAAAATACGCAAAGTCGAGGCTTAGCTCATTATCGTGAGCATCAATGCCTTCTTCACGAGCTTTAATATAGTTATAACCTACATACATCTCTATCCGCTCAGATAAGTGAGCGGTATAAATAGCATTTAAATTAAGCTCTGAATAATCACTACTAATACCTTTTGCCGCCCAAGGGATCACCGCAAAGTTTTTATAATTAAACTCAGTAGCAATTGATGTAATACCATTACCGGCAAGGTTATCTCGACCTTCGGTTACATATCGGCTTTCCCATAATGGGTGAATATGTAAATCAAACTCTTTATTTTTATAATTTACGTCAGTATTAGTATGCTTAATATTTCCGCCTACACCCACTTCAAGCTCTTGATAGTGCTCTTGTGTTTTTGCTTGTGCGTAAGCTGTATTTACTCCCGCTAGAGTCGTAATAACAAATACATATTTTAAATAGTGAGTCATTTATTAAGTCCAAAACCATCATAAATGGTAAAAAGTGGCGCATAGTATTGTTATAAAACGTATTAGCGCAATAAATGGATGCACATTTATTGTTTTATTTATTAGATTTGAAGTATTTACTAAGTATTACCCATAAACTACAAGTTGCAATTAGCTCGGATTTAAACCAACAAACCAAAGCTATATACGCACCGAGCAATGCTCTAGCAGGTACTTAATTTAATAGTTCAAATGATAGTTATAGTACTCACGGTGAGGTGTTCCCTATTGCAAAAACAGGAAAGTATAAGTAGGAAGTGTAAAAAAGTGCGGTAAAGGGGAAAACTATAAGCAGCAATAATTCATTAAGCTGCTTATTATTCTTAAAATAATTAACCTAATTTGTTAGCCAGTTTAGTGACTCAAATAAGCCATAACGGCAATGAGTGCAAAGTAAAAACAAAAACCGAGTAAGAAGATTAAGTCGACTCTTCTAGCTTTACTCGCTTTATAAGATGCAAAATCCTTAAACTCGCTTTTATACTGCCCAAACGTTACCACTTTTACTAGCAGCCACCCGGTCGAGTAAAACAAAAAGCTCAAACCCGTTTCAACTATTAGCCAAATAAAAATTTCAAACGCAATACTCATAATTTATATCCATTACTTTGCTATGAAAAAACTATATCAATTAGTTATTTAAATTGCAGCCGATTAAGCTAACTAAGGTGTAACAGTAAATTTCGTTAAACCTATTAGTTGTCCTGACTCAGTAATGACTTTAACTTGCCATTTACCAACAGAGTCTTTAGGAAAGTTTACCTTGTGAGTCCATGCTCTATAACCAAGTTCTCGCCCACCGTTTATATTTAATGTAATTCGATCAACCTCTTTTTTATTATGTATCCACACATGAAATATTTTTTCGTTTAAGCCTCTTGGCGCTTTAACAGCCGTCCAACTATATAAACCTTGATGGTGTAGCGTATAAGAATCTAACTGCTTAATACTCCCTACTGGCTTTTTATGCTGTAAATCAACCTCATGAGCTAACGTAATATCGGTTAATCGCAGTGCTGCAGGCGGCACGTAGCTTCTTAATTGCCAAATAGACGCGCTTAAGGCACATAAAATCACTACAAGAATAGGAAAACGCCACCAGCGTGCATTAGGCATTAAGTTATTTAAACTCGGTAGAGTAACCACTACAGCTGTTACAAGTGCAGCGGCTAAACTTTGGCTAGTAGTCAAATTTAATAAGATAGGCAGCGTAACAAGCAAAACAACGAATAAAGCAAAGTTATGAAAAACAGTAAATAACGTGCGGTTTCTGGCAAGTTTTTTGTAATAAAATGGGTCGATTACCGATATAAGTGCACACAAAGCAATAAGGGAGGTAAAAATAGCTTGGGGATGATCCCACTGCGTAACCGCTAAAAAAAATGGCAACGCAAAAAATAGGCTTTCTTGTTGCACCATTTGCAGAGCAAAACGCATAACATTTGGAGATACAGCCACACCAAACTTTTCTTCAACTTTGTCACGTAGCCAGTTATCAATAATCAGCCATAGCCAACTAACAAGCAAAAATATGGCAATAAATTGTGAAAAAGACTCTTTTCTATCTACCAGTGCAAAGCTAGCAACACCCGACAAAAATGACATCACAGCCAATAATCCAGGCCGCTTTTGCATTGCGCTTATAAATTTAGCAATTATATTTTTACAATAATCCATTTATGAGTATTTCCGTACGGGTATGTACTTTATTTTTTTTATTCAGAATATGATTAGTTTAACCAAGTTTAAATGAACAGCAGATAGATGGGCTTAAAACTAGCCATTTAACAGTTGATTACAAAAACAGCGATTAAATAGCATCATCTTAAAAAGTAGGTTGTTTTTACTTATTTAAGCTCAGCACAATTAAATAAAAGATCGGCATAGCGGTTCATTGGTACATTTATTAATTTTTGTAACGCGTGAGCTTTGGCCAGTAACTCATCTTGATTGAATGAAGGCATTGTATTATTAAAAGCAAAAACAATTTTATTACCGCCTTCAATAATAAAACTAAGAATCTTTCCTGCAAATTCTTTCTCAAGAAGTTGATCAAACGCTTCCCTCTGCCCAACTTTGGTATGGCAAATATTAAGTACTAAAACACCATCAAAAGTGAGCGCATTTTTACAATCGCGTAAGTAAGATGATTGCACCTGGTCTGACTCCATCCCTTCTGAGCTATATAAATCAGAAAAAATAACATCCGTTTTTATCTGCGTGTTTTTCATGTAGTTTGCCGCATCATCAATATGAATAAACAAACGTTCTGACACAGGAACTTCAAAATATTTTATAGCCATATCAGCAACGGCTTTACGGTATTCAACGGTATGTATAGTCAGTGCGGGAAACGCATGATAAAGACTTTTTGCTATAGAGCCCGCCCCAAGTCCCATTATCATCGCGGTTTTTAAGTGCGGTATAAAAAAAAGCGCAGCCATCATAGCTTGCGTATAAGCTAAGCTTAACCCGTTAATATTATTTAATTTGATACAGCTTTGATAAATTTTCCCGTCAAAGCTGAGAATAAGATTCTTTTTTGTTTGATATACATAAACCGGGCCATGCTCATCAGTAACTGATGCAATACAAGTGCCTTTGATATCCACGAATACTCGATAGGTGAGGTGATGAAAAATAAGTATAACTTACTTAACGTACTGACATTGTTATTAATATGATTTATAGCGCTTTTATTAATACCTAAGTGCTATGCAGTTATTAAGAAGCCTGTTTACCTTTTAATACTAGACTAGCAGAAGTAACTACTTTTATAGCTAACTTAAGCTTAAATAGTCATAACATTTACTATAAACAACGATGTAAACAGCTAAAAGCTTAGCTAATACACTGTTATAGCTATAAAAAACTTCTTTGAATATTCCTCATGTTCAACATGAATAAAGTGCACATCAAAACAAAGGAAGTCTAAACGGCTAAACATCCATCATTTATTTCTATCGATTCATGCTTAATTGTCATCAATTACTAAGCAATCACATCTAACAATAATGATTAATGAATATGACTCATGTTTTATGTGAAATTAAACCGTTTTTCTTCATATACCAATCAACGTATAAATTACTCATCCCTTAGCGCTAAACACTATAGCTAACAACTTAAAGCTGCTGCATAACAAAAACAGCACAGTAAGTTGCAAGGCTAATAAAGCGCAGAGCGTCAATCAGGTTTAAATTATAAAATTGGATATAAACACGATGAAAAAAGATTTTACATTTAATATTAAGAGCGTTTCACTCGACGAAAATTATCATCCATCAACCAATACGCGTATCACAACCAACTTTGCTAATTTAGCCAGAGGTGAATACCGCAAAGCAAACTTGCGTAACGCCTTAAACATGATTAACAACCGTTTTAATGCCCTAGCCCATTGGGATAACACCAAAGGTGAGCGTTATGCTGTTGAGCTTGAAATTATATCTGTTGAAATAGGTATTGAAGACGGCGGCGAAAGCTTTCCATCAATCGAAATATTAAAAACAAATATTGTTGATCATAAAACTAATAAGCGCATTGAAGGCATTGTAGGAAACAACTTTTCATCGTATGTGCGCGACTACGACTTTAGCGTACTCCTACAAGAGCACAATAAAGGCAAGCCTCAATTTAGTATTCCAGATGACTTTGGGGTTTTACATGGCAAGCTATTTCAGTCATTCGTAAATTCGGATACATACAAACAAAACTTTAAAAAGCCACCGGTTATATGCCTGAGTGTGTCAGATAACAAAACCTACAACCGCACCGAAAACCAACATCCGGTACTTGGTGTTGAATACGAGCCAAATGAATCGTCTTTAACTGAGCAATACTTCAAAAAAATGGGCTTGCAGGTACGTTACTTTATGCCATTAAATAGTGCAGCGCCTTTAGCATTGTTTTTCTTTGGTGATTTACTGAATGATTACAGCAATCTTGAGCTTATAAGCACCATTAGTACAATGGAAACGTTTCAAAAAATCTACAGACCAGAGATTTATAATGCCAACGCAACAGCGGGTAAATCATATAAACCAAACTTAAAAAACTTGGATCATTCACTAACGCAAATTGTGTATGACCGAGAAGAGCGCGGCAAGTTAGCAAACGAGCAAGGCAAGTTTGCACAAGAGCATTTTATCAAGCCATACCAAACGGTTCTTGAGCAATTCTCTAGTAGCTATCTTTCATAACACTTGATAGTAACGACCAATAACAACTAAAAATAGCGCGTTTAAAGCAACGTTTAAAATTACCTAAAATACGGCATTATTTATTATGAAAAAATTACTACCTACATCTACCGCTGGCAGTTTACCTAAGCCGTTATGGCTTGCAGAGCCAGAAACTCTTTGGTCACCTTGGAAATTACAAGGTGATGAATTAATTGAAGGTAAACACGACGCCCTACGCTTGTCATTATTCGACCAACAACAAGCAGGCATTGATATTGTTAGCGATGGTGAGCAAACAAGGCAGCATTTTGTAACTACATTTATAGAGCATCTAAACGGTGTTGACTTTGAAAAACGTAAAACAGTAAAAATTCGTGACCGATACGACGCAAGCGTACCCACTGTTGTGGGCCCTGTTAGCCGTCAAAAGTCTGTGTTTGTTGAAGACGCTAAATTTTTACGCAAGCAAACCAATCAACCAATAAAATGGGCACTACCAGGCCCAATGACAATGATCGACACGCTTCACGACGATCATTATAAAAGCCGCGAAAAACTAGCGTGGGAATTTGCCATAATTCTAAATCAAGAAGCAAAAGAATTAGAAGCCGCAGGCGTTGATATCATCCAATTTGATGAGCCCGCGTTTAACGTATTTTTTGATGAAGTGAACGACTGGGGAATCGCATGTTTAGAGCGCGCAATTGAAGGGCTTAAATGCGAAACCGCCGTACATATTTGCTATGGCTACGGCATTAAAGCCAATACAGATTGGAAAAAAACACTAGGAAGCGAATGGCGACAGTACGAAGAAGCATTCCCTAAGCTGCAGCAATCTAATATCGATATTATTTCACTAGAGTGCCATAACTCACATGTACCAATGGATTTACTAGAACTCATTCGGGGTAAAAAAGTAATGGTAGGCGCAATTGATGTAGCAAATCATACTATCGAAACGCCAGAGGAAGTAGCTAATACGCTACGTAAAGCACTGCAATTTGTAGATGCCGACAAGCTTTACCCGTGTACAAACTGCGGCATGGCTCCCCTACCTCACCATATTGCTAACGGCAAACTAAATGCCTTAAGTGCTGGGGCTGAAATTATAAGAAAAGAGTTATTAGATAAGAGTTAGAAAAGTAGCTTTAAAATACAAATTTTAAACGATTACAGCAGGCGCATCATGTCATGATCAAACCTATAAACATGGTGCGCTAGTTAAAATTTAAAGGACAAAGTTTAGGTTAGATACTTAATTTTTTTTCATTAAAAAGCTCTAGCCTGTTTTTTGAAAAATCGATACCAGCTTGGTATTGAATAAAAAAGGGAGACCCTAATAAGCCATGTACTCCCTTTTCACCACCTGCTACTTGTACATGGTCAAGATTAAGTGATACAAAATCAGGACTCTCAAATAAGGCATTTCCTAATTCTATTGAATGAACTTCTATATCGCCCATAGCGTGATCCTAAGTCCCCAAACCTGCTGCATTCTCAACATTGAGTGTTTCTTCAATGCCAAGCTCACTAAGACATGCCCGGTCTAAAACAGATGATCCAGCGGCACTATCTAAAATAAAACGTAACGATTTACCGTTAATTTTAGCTTCAATAATTTGGTGACCTGTTTGTGATATTTCAAATTCAATTATGGTTTTGTTCTCAAATAAATTCATATACGTTCCTTGTTATAAAGTTTTTAAAATCTTACTTACTATTTTCAGCTTCCCACAATTAATAGCCAAATTTTACTAGTCGCCCACCTCAGCGCGTTTTGTTATGTAACGTTTATCACCTGAGGCTCAATATTTGTTAAAACATGAATGATTTCATTTGTAGTCATTACTGAATAATGAAACAGCTTATTGTTGTTTAAACTGAAAGTATTCGTTTTAGTTTGAGCATACTCCAATAAGCTTGAATCAGAATATACGCCGATGACGCCCAAATCACGGTTTTGATGATAGTCATGAAAATGGCTACTTTCATCATAAGTTTCGAATAAAACGGTATTTGTAAACACAACCATAAACCTTACGGGAGCATCATCTTCTAAATAAGTGATAATGTTCAGTGTTAGTAACCCATCCACATACGATAATTTGTCTAAGCTCCAGTCTTGGTAATTATTTGTGACTTCATCGATTGCAGTATTCATTGAATTACCTAACGAGCCTGTAGATTAACTCGTTTTTTATTTGTTTTTATTGATAAATAAACCATAGCTGAGTTCCTATTTTGGTTCAATCGATTACTGTATTTTTACGCAGAATATAAAGAAGTGTTTACTGTTGGTTTTAATTGGCGTTTTGAAAAGGATGGAATTAGCTAGACAGCCACCTTTGGATGGAATTAGCTAGACAGCCACCTTTAATTAAGTCAATAAAACAGTACCATTAAATTTGATTTTTTTGGTAAAAATTTATCTTTTACTACTCGATTATTTACACTTCATCCATAAAATAGCTCATTATCACGCTGAAACCTAAATTTGGCCCATGAAAATGACTGCATGGTGCAGTTGTGGTTTATTACTGAGTAGTTTTACTGAGTAGTTTAAATTTTACGCCAGTAGCTTTTCGCAGCTACTAATATTCGCTCGCCGTTTTCTGTTTAAGTTTCCACAATAACCTTCTTGTGAGGCAGGCCTCCCAACTGCACCATGAAATACGCGCGTAAATTGGGTCGTAAGCTTTAACCAGTTTTCTGGAGATATATTCACTCTGTCTAGTAAAGGTAAGTGTGTACTTTCAATATAACCGCGTTTGCCTTCTCGTATACAACGTCCTGTTAATTCAACAAGTTCAAGGTACGATTTAAGCTCGAACGGGAGTCCTTTTGGCATTATTTGACGTGGCATGCCTGCAAAACGCAGTAGTTGCTTTGCTTGTTTGCCATCCTTTGCATACGTTAAACGCTGTTGGATGCTGGTATGGTCTGACTCTTCTGGTGTGTGAGCCATTTTAGCTCTAATGGGGTTTAAATCGACATACGCCATGCAGGCCGCAAGGGCTGCTTCATCTAGTAATGCTTACGATTACTTTTTATTTTAAGGAAAGGCCCTTCCCACAAAGTTGTATGGAACAACTTTGAACGCCTTAGGCGGCCCGAAGGGTGAGCGCCATGGATGGCAGCGAATAAAATCGTCCTGTGCAGTTATCTTCTTTATTTGCTCTGCGCGCAATGTCTTCATTTAATAGCCGCATAAACCAGCTGATACTTGATAAGCGTTCGCGGTATTGTTTAACCGTTTGATTGAAAAAGATGAGCTCAACTTTACTTAACTTTTCATCTTGTACATATTTTTGCGTTAACAATGTGCCTTTACAGAGCTTATGCCAGCGAATAACAATCGCTTTATCATTTAACCTATTCGCTTTCTTATCATCAACATACAAGACTAAGTGCGTATGATTACTCATAACGGCATAAGCACATACATCAATACAAAACACCTTAGCTAACTCGAGCAGTTTGTCTTCAACCCAGCCTCTACGATGCTCGTAAGACTTGCCTGTAAAACGGTCTTCGCCACATAAAAATGCACGGCGTACACAACGCGAAATACAGTGGTAGTACTTTGTATCAACCAAACTTACTTGACGCTTTCTTGCGATAGCCATGTGACACCCTGCTTGTTTTTTACACTAAATAAAGGCTAGCCTCTAACTTCGAAAAGTGCAAAATTTAGAGTGGGTGTCTTGTTAATTTCTTTAAGAGTGGGTGTCTTGTTAATTTCTTTAAAAACATACAGCGCAAGGTGTACATATTTAGCTAATGTATTTTGCCATTTTGCAGGCTCAGGTTTTATCGCAGGTTCCGCTCCACCCACTACACGCGCAACTAACCTCACACTGACTAAAACTAAAACCGATAGCCCCAACATAAAATGCCACATTTTAAAGGCATCACGCGTTTCAGTGCCTTTTTCAAATAATTCACGTAGCTCAATACTGCCGTAAACAGTGACAATTAAAATAAGCATAAGCCAATGTAAGGAAATAGAGAGTGTATTGTAATGAGTTGTTGTGTTTTTAAAGTTCATAATGCCTCTTTAAATAAAAGAAACGCATTTGAGTTAAATGCCCACTCTATGCGTAATTAATATGAAGTATCAAGTTAACCTGTAACCACCCACGTTTTAATGATCTAAAACATAAATTTATTACTTTTAATCCAAGATATTGTTTAGGGCTTGGGTATTAGCATAAGTGAGTAAACTTAAAATAAACTTACGTACTTCATTGAAATTAAATAGCAGTCATAAACAAACTAGACAGCCATAAATACCAAACTAATAAATACCAAACTAGACAGCCACGCTAATTGAACAAACAAAACTGCGCCACTAAATTTGCTCTTCATGTTCAGAGTTTATCTTTTATTACTGGGTCACTTTCATTTCATCTAATAAATAAGTCATTAGCATGCTTAAACCTGAATTACACGCATGAAAATAACTGCATAATGCAGTTGTGATTTATTACTGAATAGCTTTACTGAGTAGCTTAAATTTTATGCGAGTAGCTTTTCGCAATTACTGATATTTGAGCGCCGTTTACGCTTTAAATTTTCACAGTAACTTGCTTGTGATGTGGGCCTGCCTACTGCGCCATGAAATACGCGTGTAAATTGTGTGGTGAGTTTTAACCAGTTTTCGGGGGATATATTAAGTCTTTCTAGCAAAGGAAGGTTCATATTATCAATATGCCCGCGTTTATCCTCTCGCATTATTCGCCCTGTTAGCTCAACAAGCTCAAGGTACGATTTAAGCTCAAACGGCAGCCCTTTAGGCATAATCTGACGTGGCATGCCTGCAAAACGTAGTAACTGCTTTGGTTGTTTACCTTCTGACGCGCATGTTAAGCGCTTTTGTACGCTGGTATGGTCTGACTCTTCTGGTGTGTTAGCCATTTTAGCTCTAATGGGGTTTAAATCGACATAGGCCATACAGGCTGCAAGTGCTGCTTCATCTAGTAATGCTTGCGATTTGAATCTTCCCTCCCAAAACCTCCCAGTGCAGTTATCTTCTTTATTTGCTCTGCGAGCAATACCTTCATTTAATAGCCGCATAAACCAGCTGATACTTGATAAGCGCTCTCGGTATTGTTTTATTGTTTGATTAAAAAAGATAAGTTCAACTTTACTTAGCTTTTCACCTTGTACGTATTTTTGCGTTAGCAATGTGCCTTTACAGAGTTTATGCCAGCGAATAACAATCGCTTTATCATTCAGCCTATTCGCTTTTTTATCATCAACATACAATACTAAATGGGTGTGGTTACTCATTACGGCATAAGCACATACATCAATACAAAATACCTTCGCTAATTCAAGCAGCTTATCTTCAACCCACCCTCGTCGATGCTCGTAAGATTGACCAGTAAAACGGTCTTCTCCACATAAAAATGCACGACGAACACACCGTGAAATACAATGGTAGTATTTTGTATCAACCAAACTTACTTGACGTTTTCTTGCGATAGCCACAAGACACCTGCTTGTTTTTCGTACTAAATAAAGGCTAGCCTCTAACTTCGAAAAGTGCAAAATTTAGTATGCGTGTCTTGTTAATTTCTATGCCCCTGTTAGGTGCAAATTTTAATACTGCCCTTTTAGCCATCTTTTTGCTGTGATTTTTTCAAGCTTTCGTCTGTACTTTTTTGGTGAAAACTCTTCTACAATACCATTCATAACATCGAAAATATCTGCTGATATAATTGCTCCAATAGCATGAATTGTTTCATGCCTATTCAAGCCTTGTCTCATAAGTCTTGCGAAAGTTTCTGGTATTAATTTAACCTTCATAGCTAATTGATTTTCAACTATTACATGTATTGATGAATGTACACTTAAAGCGTCCTCGGTTAATTCGTGATCTAAACCAATATGGAAATCATGAACTAATTCAATTCTTGTAGCTTCATCTAGGGCTAACCAGTTTTCGGGTTCTACTGCTTTATTGGGATTATATGTATCCATGTTGCCTCGAATGCATGAGTTGTCTTTGCACCTAACGAGCCTGTAGATTAACTCGTTTTTTATTTGTTTTTATTGATAAATTAACCATAGCTGAGTTCCTATTTTGATTCAATTGATTACTGTATTTTTACGCAGAATATAAAGAAGTGTTTGCTGTTGGTTTTAATTGGCGTTTTGGAAAGGATTACTGGTGTTTATGTGCAAAATTTAGGTTGGGTGTCTTGTTAATTTGTTGTTATTGGCATTTAAGTGGATAAGAATCCTATTGAGGTGCTGGAAAACACATACGCCCTACGATGAATCAACTTACTTAACGGCATTGAAAAGTAAGGGATCACCGCTGTTAAAATTTGCGGTGGAAAGTGAGCTTTAGCGCTGGCTGTCCACCTCAGGGCGTGTTGTTATATTTTTATTTGTGATTAACGATTTTATCTCTAAAAACTGTAGTTTTTCTGTCTTTGTGCAGATATTCGATAACACCTATTAGCTCTTTAGAAAGATCGACGGTAAAAGGATTAGAAAAAGGCTTTGGAACGATAAACTCTATTTTTAAAGAGTGTAATTTAAGCTTATAGGAAGGAGTCTCAATATATGCATCGTTGCAATCATATGTGATTGACTGCTGACCAATCTTATCTTGATATTCCTTAGTCAATTTGCTTTCAAGATCGAATAATGAAAACCTATTTTTTTTAAACTTATCATCAATAAATAACTCAGTATTTAAAGATGGAAAACTGAATGGTTTTTCAACATCGAAATCAGTATTTTCAATAGCCCAACCAGCATCTATAACAGGTTTAAACCCTGTAACCCTGATAGGTGAATAAAGAGTTATGTTGGCATTAATTATTTTAATAAGTGGAGTTCCGTCCTCGTCCTCCCAATCAGTATCATTTTGTTCTCTAACAACAAGCAATTCTATTTTATTATTTTTTGCTTTTAGTTTTGCTCCACTTTGGTAACCAACCTTAGTAGCAAAAACAGGTTTAAGATCTGGGATATCTCTAATTTTACCGATTAGAGCATCAATTTTTTCAACCGAGACTCTAGACGAATAATCTTTACATTCGATTATTGTTTTATAAGTAACTCCACCAAGTTCGTACTCCCAATACAAATCAAACTCTCTGACAATACCGAAGTTATCAGCAATTTTTTTATTTCTTTCTATTCGAATATTTTTTTGCTTCAAAAACTCTTCGGAGTCTAATAGAGCCTGCTGAAGGTTCTGCACAAAAATCTCATAATCTCGACCGGCTACCATGAACTCTCCAAAAAATATAACGCCGCAATAAGCGGACTAAAATGGTGGGTTATAATGTGTAGCGAAGCGAAACCTAACCCACTGTTTTAGTTCCGTTTAATTGCCTTGTTAGCTTTGCATTTTAGGTATCCAGCATATCCCATTCATCACCAAGCACCCACCGTAGAGCTGACAACTTCCCATTAATCATTCCCCACTCAAAGTCGCTCCATGGTCCTACATCCTCATACTTACTTTCTACCCGTTGGGCTGACTCTAAAGCACCATTAAGAATATGCTCGTGAATAACATCGCCACCATATTGCTTTGTGCCTTCGGGAACAACTTTAATATTTCCCTGCTCAATTCCCCACATTCTATTTTGATGACGGTTGTACCAAACTTTATCAACAAGCTCATCCATTTCATTCAATATATCTCGTAAACCCCTAGTTTCTTCTGTGAAGTCATGATGAAACTCAATTTCAGAAAGAATGCCTTCATCAATGGCGTTAATGGCAGGAACTAAGTTATTAAAA
Source organism: Pseudoalteromonas sp. SWYJ118 (assembly GCF_015864505.1). NCBI lineage: Bacteria > Pseudomonadati > Pseudomonadota > Gammaproteobacteria > Alteromonadales > Pseudoalteromonadaceae > Pseudoalteromonas > Pseudoalteromonas sp. SWYJ118. The sequence goes on from NZ_JADYXC010000020.1 coordinate 94,199, forward strand.
TACTGGATATTAGGAGAATCAAATATGCTTTCAAAGTCTGCATGTGGCTTACGGTGATCTTTTGCTGAAAAGTCATTGTGATTGTGAGTAATAAAAAAACATGAATCAGTATTAAATGGTAAGGCATCTGAGAATTCTGAAAACTGTTCAATTATTACAGCGTCAGCAACCGAGTTTTTGTTAATATGGAATGGTGCTTTTTTGTCTAAAGCTCTTTGAACAGATGCTATTTTTGAACGTTCACTTATTGATACTTTATTTGCGGAATCAATTAGTTTTTCAACTCGATTAATTGTCACGTAGTTTGCATCAGTTAATAAAGGCAAGCGCGCATTAATGTCATCTAGTACCTCTAATGTACTAGCTTGATTTTCACCTGCAAACTCACTAACAACAGCTTTAACCTGCTTAAATTCTTGGGATAACCTTTTGGTTGTTTTATTCGCAACATCTTCCTTATTTCTTTCATATTCAGCTATTACCAAATCTGGAACAACTAAAGTAACAACGTTCGAGTCAATCAATTCCTCTAATGCAGTAACTAGGGGGATATCACTCTTCTTTGTCGATATATCCAAAAGAACGCAAGTATCAAGGAAAATATAAAACATAAAACCTCATAATTTAATTTGGGAAAATTGCTAACTACCAAGTAAAGCTAACGCCCTGTTAAGGAGCAAATTGTAGTTGGCTAAAATGTGAAGCGAAGCGGAACCAGCCAACTGTAATTGTCCCGCTTAAACAGCTTGTTATATTTCAGTTTAACTCAGAAAGCTTAAAGCTCTCCGAGTGGATACAAAAGGTTATTTCGCCATTTGGACCAATTGGGTATTTATAATTTGCATGTACAGTAATATCTGGGATGCTAGCTTCAGTGATGGTATGAAAAACAGTAGCATAACCTTCTTTATGTATCTCTGGATATTCTGCATTTGCATAAAACTGAATAGGTAAAACCAAATCATTGTCTTTACCAACTTGAAAGTGCACGGTTGCTAATTCCATTTTATTAACTTGCATGGGGATAAAAAGTTTTGATGGGTTGATATATTTTTCCTTCACTTCACCTAATTCAAATATCGGAGAATATTCAGTATCTTCACCACAAGCATTAACAAAACTACTAAATAGAATAAAAAATATAAAACTTAATTTATACACCCAAACCTTCCCTGAAATATAACGAGCCTGTAGATTAACTCGTTTTTTATTTGTTTTTATTGATAAACAAACCATAGCTGAGTTCCTATTTTGGTTCAATCTATTACTGTATTTTTACGCAGCATATAAAGAAGTGTTTGGTGTTGTTTAAATTGGCGTTTTGGAAGGGATTACGAGTGGTTGAGTGGCTTTTATTTAGGTTAAAAGGGCTTCCCCTTCTTAATGCATCGTGTTTTGCAGTTTTTCTATATTATGAACAAGGCAATACAGTTGCCGCAGTGTAAAGTAAAGGCATTCACTTTTGTTTGACCCCGTAAGGTCAATTTATTCATGCCTTTATTCACTGTAATGTTCCGCTTTTTATTTAAAGGAAAGCCGGTTCGATACAGCCGAGTCATTTACCATTATTTAATAAACAGCTGTCGTCGTCCGATTGGGCTGTCTATTTTTACTTTCATTTTGTCTACATAGCTCAGCTTTTTGCGTGATTCATTATTTATAAACTGAACTTGTCGTCCCCTTTCTATCGGTGGTTTTCGCA
>NZ_JADYXC010000021.1:0-88773 GCF_015864505.1 Pseudoalteromonas sp. SWYJ118
GAAACAGCGCCGATGATAGTGTAGCATTTGCTATGTGAAAGTAGGACATTACCAGGCTTCAAATTGTAGAAAGCCCGAATCTAACGATTCGGGCTTTTTTACGTCTGCAGAAAAGTAAAATGCGTGCAATTAATGTACACTCGTCAACACCTAGCATGTAGGTCGAGCGTAGCGACTCCCAACGTTAAAATCACATCGAGAATAACTACAGTGTTCTTATTTCACGATCTGGATTATCCGCTACTGCGGTATTAGGCATTACATTTTTAGTAACGACAGCACCCGCACCCACAATACTGTTTTCACCAATACTCACACCCTCTAAAATAATTACACCTGTGCCAACCCATGCGTTATTGGCTAACGCGATAGGCGCTGCAAAGTTTTCTTACTAAGCCTTTTTACTGGATTAGTAGCATGTGACACAGCTAAAAGCTGAACGTTCGGGCCAATTAAGCAGGCATCACAAATGGTGATTAAATAATTGGCCAGTGGCTAGTTGAGGTGTGTAATTAATATTTATAAAAGTAGGATTGTTAATGAAGGCTGAGATATTTAGTCGTTAATCGCTATTTAGTAGTTTTACCTAGTTGTCTTGTTCTAAATTTTATATAGATACTTCTAATAAAGTACTTAAGAAAACTGTACTATTACAGGTGTTTTAAAATAACTATAACGAGAAACATATGAAATTATTAACTGCAGCAACCTTAATAGTTGCTTCATCGACAGCTTTTGCACGCCCTGCACCGTTAGTGTCTATTCCTACTCATAATGCCTTTTTTAATAGTATTGCAGCGCATTGCGGTAAAGCTTTTGAAGGTGAAGTAGCGGTAGATAACGCGAAAGGGCCAAGCTCATTTACAGATAAAAAGCTGGTTATGCATGTACGTAAATGTAGCGAGACTGAGTTACAAGTGCCGTTTCATGTAGGAGACGATGCATCACGTACGTGGATCATAACTAAAACGGGTAGTGGCTTGAGTTTAAAGCACGATCATCGTCATAAAGACGGAACAGACGACACATCAACTATGTATGGTGGCCATACGCTTGATGCAGGGTTCGCGCAAATGCAGTCGTTTCCAGCAGACCAATACTCTAAAGAGTTATTCGTGAAAGAAGGCATTGCACAGTCTGTAGGTAATACATGGCAAATGTATATTTACCCAGAAGTATTTACTTATCGATTAATTCGCCAAGGACGTGAGTTTAAGGTGGATTTTGATTTAACTAAACCGATTACTCCACCATCAGCACCTTGGGGTTATAAAGACTAAGGCTACTTACCCTTGTTTGTATCTTCTTTAGTTTCGCATTGTAGTAAAACACTTAAATCTGGTTGGTAAGCACGTGGTTTTGTTGGAAAGCGCTCGTACTCTTGCACGCCTTCAAGTATTTTCAACATAAAGGTATTGCCGCGGCATAGACGGTCCGCATGGCGTAATAAAAATACACTTTGATTGGTAAAGTGTTTGTAATCGTCTGACTGGATTTCTATTTTATAGTTGTCTTCGCCAATTTTTGTTTGGTAGTAATGCACTTTGTTGTCAAAGTCGTAGAGCTTCTCTGTTTCGGCTTTTTCAGCAAGTGCAGTATTTGCACTTGAAAGGGCCACCAGTGTAGCGCCTATAAATAAGCGTGGTGCGTTTATTCCTTTCATAAAATGTATCCTTTAATTTGCGAACTTTATACCCATTAATAAGAGTAATAAAGTCGATTTCTTTACGTATTAGTCTAACACCCAAAAAGGGAAAGTGTGATGTTCAAACAAATAAAACAACTTTTTGCTGTATTCGATGAACAGCAGCCAAGTATGCAAGAGCACGATTTAAAAACAGCTGTTGCTGCATTATTAATTGAAGTTATGCGTGCAGATACCAAGCTTGAACATGATGAACAACGAACCCTGACTGTAACCTTAAAAAAGTATTTTAATTTAACAGATATTGAGGTTAATGAGCTTACTAATAACGCGGCAAGCAGCTTAGATGATTCGATAGATTACTTTCAGTTTTCAAAACAGATTAATGAGCATTGCAGCGCGGCGCAGCGAATTGAAATAATAGAGTTATTATGGCGCTTAGCGTATGCCGATGGAGAAATAGATCCCCAAGAAGACTACGTAATACGTAAAGTAGCAGGGCTTTTATATGTAACGCATACCGATTTTATCGCCGCAAAACTCGCGGCGACAAAGTAATTAGTTATTTAGGCGTGCAAGTTACCTTAACTTACTTGCAACGCTTACTAACTGATGAGCAAGCGCCGATACTCGCTCTGTAGTAACAGGTTCATTAATTTGCCCATTTTCATCAAACAATGTCTGTACAGCGGGTACTGCAAGTTGATCGGCAAGCACTAACGATCCAATACCACTTAATATATCACGTACATGATTTAAACCGCGTAACCCACCAAGTCCACCTGGTGATGCTGAAAACAGCGCCACTACTTTATTGCGAAAAGCAGGAACAGCACCTTGTTCCGTGCGCGATGCCCAATCAATCGCATTTTTAAGTGCTGCAGTTATAGATCCGTTGTACTCTGGGCTTGCTAGTAAAATACCGTCAGCTGCACGTAGTTTGTCTTTTAAAAGCTGTACATCGCTTGGGGTACCTTGCGCTTCAATATCTTCGTTAAATAGTGGGATGTTTAATTCGTTTAGTTTTATTACTTCTACTTCAGCACCTGTTTGTAGAGCAAAACGTGCTGCCTCATTAATAATTTTTTGATTAAAGCTTTCTTGTCGAAGACTTCCTGCTAGGGCGATAATTTTTGGTGCTGACATGCTAGTGACCTTTTAGTGTTTAAACTTACAACGCTAATGTAGCAAAATTTTGCTTGTAGAAAACCCCAATAAACGCAACACTTGTGTGCGTAAATGCACATAAGTATAAGGTAAGCAGAATGGCGATAAAATTTGAAGATTGGCAAGACGTTAAAGTAGCGTTTGAAGTAGCACGATTAGGCACGTTAACGGCAGCAGCAGAAGAGCTTAATGTGCACCACAGCACAGTACTTAGGCGAATTAATAATCTTGAAAAAAACTTAAATGCACGCCTTTTTCATCGCCATGCTCGTGGTTACAAGGTTACTGAAATTGGCACCAAGTTATTTGAAACAGCACAAACTATCCATAGCTCCTTAGAGCAGTTACATAACGATATAGCAGCAGCCGATAGCACCCTTAGAGGGAGTTTATTGCTAACGACGGTAAGTGGCTTTATGGATGTACTTGGTGATGTATGTGAGCAATTTCAGGCATTACATCCGCAAGTGCAGTTAGAAGTTATTTTAGAACAAAAAAGGTTAAGGCTCGATCACGGACAAGCACATATTGCAGTTCGTGCAGGCCCAAGGCCTGATGAAGGCGATTATATTGCTCAGCATTTAGCGCAGTTATCATCGGGTTTATACGCTAATAAACGTTACATTAATAAGTACGGGATGCCTAAATTATTAAGTGATTTACAACAACATAATTTTGTATCGGGTGTGGCGGGTTTTAATGCCCGCGTGCCTTATTTTGCATGGGCTGATGAACATATTCCTGCATCGCAAATTAAGCTGCGAGTATCTGAAACCGCAGAAGCGACTCGTGCAATAATTAAAGGGCTAGGCATTGGCGGATTACAGCATGACGTAGCGGCGCAATATTCTGATTTAGTACCTATATTACACAGTGAGTTAAGCTGGCCTACCGATGTATGGTTAGTCACGCATCACCTAGTACATCGCACTGCTAAAGTACAAGCTTTTGCAGGGTTGTTAAAAACACACTTTAGTAAGTTAGCTGCTAATCAATAGTTTTAGCAGCATTTTAGCTGTGTTTTAAATGATTATAGTGTTTTTTTTACTTCTATGCCTAGGCGTTTAGCCAAGCGTACTAAGTTAGCTCTATCTAATTCAAGTACTCTTGCTGCTGCTGACCAGTTGTAGTTATGCTTCTTTAATTGCTCGGTAATTACGTTGTATTGCAACGATTCTACAGCTTGCTTTAAAGGTTGGTTGATTAAGGTGTTGGTTGTACTTTGGCTTGCTACTAGAGAGTTTTGTGGCGCACTTGGGGTTAAATCACAGTGCTCGCTTGTAATGGTTATTATTGGATTTTGCCATTGGCTTTGTTTTGCTTTTAGGGCGCTGCGACTAATAACATGTTCAAGCTCGCGAACGTTACCTGGCCAGTTGTACTGATTAAGCAGTACTTGCGCTTCAGGGCTTAGTTTTAATTGTTTTATCCCTAATTTACGGGCTGTTTGCTCAATAAAATAACCAGCTAAGAGTGTTATGTCGTGCTCGCGTTTACTAAGTGGTGGCACAGTAATAGGGTAGACACTGAGGCGATGGTATAAATCGGCTCTAAAGCGACCTTGAGCTACTTCTTCTTTTAAATTTCTGTTGGTTGCGGCAACTACGCGTACATCTACGTACTTTGGCGTGTCTTCTCCTACCGTTTGTATTTCGCCACTTTGTAGCACTCGTAATAGTTTACTTTGCATGGTCAGGGGCAGTTCGCCTATTTCATCTAAAAATAACGTGCCGCCATCAGCTAATTGAAATTTACCTTGGCGCGAATTTTGTGCGCCTGTAAAAGCCCCTTTCGCATGACCAAAAAATTCACTTTCAGCAAGGTTCTCAGGAAGCGATGCACAATTTAAGTGAATAAGCGGTTGATCTTTTCGAGCTGAATTTAAGTGAATATTACGCGCTACAAGCTCTTTCCCTACTCCTGTTTCACCTAATATAAGCACGCTAAAGTTAGATGCTGCAACGAGTTTAATTTCGTTTTTAAGTGTTTGCATTAGCGGACTTTGACCAATAATTTCACCGCCATCTCGTGTTAACGCTTCACGATTTAGTTCTTGCACTAATGCACTTGAGTGCTGTGCATGCTGTTTGTAATGGGCAAGCTCTAAAGCTGTTTTAAAGTGCGCACTACACAGTGTTTGTAAAGTATTGAGTGTATCAGCGCTTATGCTGTTAAATGCATTGGCGTTAAGGCTATCAAACGTAAGTACGCCAAGTAGCGCGTTTTTATCATAAAGAGGTAAACCTAAACATGCATGTACCGGTATGTCGCCGGTTTTAGCTAATAGCAATCCGTCGTATGGATCGGGTAGTGGGCAGTCGTGCGCAAATTGTAGCGCGAGTGTGCTTTTGCAAATAGCTTCTAGACGAGGGTGTTCTACTATCTTAAATCGCCTGCCAAGACTGTCGGACATTAATCCTTTAATTGCCAGTGGTTTTAATTGCTCACCCTGAAGCACTAATAACGCACTTGCATCACTAGGAATCACCCGCTCAACCGTTGCTAGTAATTGATCAAAACTATGCTCGTGCAGTGTACTTTGAGCAAGCTCTAGAGCAACTTGGGTAAGGTTGAATTGCTGGTTCATGTCAAAATGACCTGTTTGTGTTTTTATGAGTTAATTTATAGTAGGTCATAAAGACTCATACTGTAAAGTGGTTTAATTTAACTTATTGAATTTAATTAATTAAATTTGTTGGCACAGTATGTGTAATAGCTAAGTAACGTAGTTAGTTACAGAGATCGCTATGAACACACTAATGCTGAATAATTTAAATAATCAAACACAGTTTAGTTCACTATACGAAACAGTATTATTTGCTGCCAATACTGCATTGGCTGTGAGTTTAGTGTGTATTACGGCAAGTACTTTAATTAGCTACCCGTTTGCTGAGTACTTTTCCATGGCGGTGCAAGTATCAGCTCATATTGGCACTATTGTTATTGCTGCTATTTTAAAAGTAAGTTACGTACTGCGCTGTGTTGCACAACATGGTTTAGGGCAGGAGGTATGATAATGCGCCCTATAAACTTAACTGAGCCAATGCCAGCACGCGTTGCTATTCATCAAGTATCTCAATGGCCATTATGGATGCTCGCTTTTAGACCTTTCTTTTTAGGCGGTGGCTTATTGGCATTTTTGTCGGTGGGGTATTGGCTACTTATTTTAACAGGCCATGCAAGTTGGCACTTATCGATACCTGCGACATTATGGCACGCGCACGAAATGCTGTTTGGCTTTGCAGGAGTTGTAGCTGTTGGCTTTTTACTTACCGCTGCACAAACATGGACAGGCATGCCGAGCATAAGTGGCAAAGCCCTTATGTGGCTTACGTTTATATGGCTTGCAGCGCGCTTAGCTTTTTTTGTGATATTGCCTGATATTACTCATTTTAATTTATATGCTGCACTTACATTACAAGTTATTTGGTGGTTAGGCGCCATAGCCGCGTTGGCTAATATGTTATTAAAAGCCAATAGCAAAAGTAACTATCCGTTTTTAGCTATTTTGGCTGTGCTTTGTGGGCTCAATGTATTGTATTTAATACTCATTTTACAGAAAAACATGCAGCTTGCACTTGGTGTGGTTGATACCGCAGTACTGGTCATTACTTTACTAGTTGGCATTGTTGCGGGTCGCGTTTTACCATTTTTTACCGCTAAAGGTCTAGGTTTAACCGCACAAGTTCGCACTCCTAAAATAGATAAAGCTGTTATGTATTTATCTATTTTGGCTATCACTTTATTTTTCATCAACAAGTTGTTTTTGAACACGATTAATCCTGCGTTAGTTGTTGCAACTGTTGCTGCGCTTCACCTGGTCAGGGCAGGTTTTTGGTGGGATAGCAAGGTATTGAGAGTGCCGTTGTTATGGTCTTTACATTTATCCTACTTAGCGTTAGGCGTAGGGTTAATGATGGTTGCATTTAGCTTTTATAGCAGTGCAATACAATTTAAAGATGCGCTGCACTTAATCACTATTGGCACAATAGGTACGATGATTTTAGCAATGATGACGCGTGTATCACATGGTCATACAGGGCGGACACTCGCTATTCCTCATTACATGGCTGTTGCTTTTGCGTTTTTGCTTGTGGCCGCTATTACTCGTTCATTACTCCCTTTTATTATTGGGCCTCACCTTGCTTGGCAAATAAGTGCTTTGCTGTGGTTAGTGGCTTTTTCATTATTTTTAATTCACTGCACACCTATATTAACGCGGCGTCGTGTTGATGGGCGTCGTGGTTAGTTCATCCATAGGAAACACATATGTTATCTGATAAAACCATTGAGATTGTAAAAAGCACAGTTCCGTTATTAGCGCAGGCGGGTACGGTTGTTACCGATCATTTTTATAAGCGTTTATTTAGCCATAATCCTGAGCTTAAAAATATTTTTAATATGGCGAATCAAGATACAGGTCGTCAGCAATTTGCACTTTTTAATGCATTGGCTGCGTATGCACAAAATATTGATAATTTAGCCGTATTAAAAGAAGCGCTAACACGTATTAATCATAAGCATACAAGCTTGAATATTTTACCTGAGCATTATCCTATTGTAGGTGCGCATTTAATTGGTACTTTAAAAGAGCTTATTCCTGAGCAATTTACTCCCGATGTTGAATACGCTTGGCGCGAAGCTTACGGCGTACTTGCTGATATTTGTATAACCGAAGAAGCTGCTTTGTATGAGCACAGTAAAAATAAACACGGTGGTTGGGCGGGAACTCGCCAATTTGAAATAACCAACAAACAGGCTGAATCAGAACTAGTAACGAGCTTTACACTTACGCCAGTTGATGGCGAAGCTGTTATTACACATAAACCAGGGCAGTATTTAGGTATTAAAGTTAAGCCAGAGGGCGCTGAATATGAAGAAATTCGCCAGTATTCTATTTCGCAAAAAAGTAACGCTAAAAACTACCGTATTAGTGTTAAAAAAGAGCTACAGCCAAAGCCTGGCATGGTGTCTAATTATTTACACTCATTAGAGCAAGGCACTATTGTTGAGTTATACCCGCCGGCAGGAGACTTCTTTTTACGCAATAACACAAACCCAGCGGTACTCATTTCAGCAGGTGTTGGGCAAACGCCAATGCTGGCTATGCTTGAAACGTTATTAAGTGACAACTCTAATCAAGAGATTATGTATTTACATGCCTGCGAAAATACTCAGCAGCATTCGTTTTCAAAATATTTAAATGAGTTAAATGCAGTTTATAACCGTTTACAAACAATGACGTGGTTTAACCAAGCGACAGAGGGCGCTGACTTTACTGGGTTAATGAACCTAAACGCAGTACAAGCACAGCTACCATTGAGTAATGGTGACTTTTACTTATGTGGTCCTGCCGGTTTTATGGCATTTATAAAAAACCAGTTACTTGAATTAGGTGTTAAAAACGAGCAGATTCATTATGAAGTGTTTGGTCCGCATCAAGACTTGTAATAACGCTTTAAAATAGAAAAAGGCGCGCAGCGATATGCTGCGCGCCTTTTTTATTAATTTATAAACATTAATAAAGTGCCTTATAACTCTTTACAGGTAACACCTTCAAGTACTGTAGTAAGCTCTTTTTTAGGATAGTAAAGCTCGCATTGGTTATTACGTAGTTGCAAAATAAACTTCTCAGATTTTATATTATGCGCGCCCATAATTACTCTGCCATCAGACCCTTTACTCATTGCATGATCAATTAGCAGTTCGCTACGTTTAGTAAATACCGAATCGGCAAGTGTTACTAATGTGCCTCCCTTAGCTTGTTGAATTGCCTGTTGTAGTGTTGTAATAACGCTGGGATTAACGCTCGTTAATATAGCGGGTTTAGCAGGCTCATTATCTACACTTTGGCATCCGCCTAAAGCGAGCAAGGTGGCTAATGGGAGTAATAATTTAGCCATTACCTTTCCTCACCCAGCGTTGGCCAAGTTAAGTCCATATTACGCTGGGTAAATTGTACCGGCATATTTAAAGGAATGAGAGATTCACGAGAGCTTGAAAAATTAGCTGGTTCTGCTTTTGCAGCAGCCGTTCTAACTGGACAACTGCCATTTTCAACATGAAATAATGCGGTGGCTAAAACGGCCTCGTCACTGTCGCCTAACTGATGATCAAAGTCGTCCTCAATTTCACAACCTTGAACATCAGCATCAAATTGTGGAGTAGGGGTTGGTGTAAAACCCGCAGCGTATTCGCCAAATCCTTTGCTATTTACGCCACTAAACTGAATAGTGTAATAGGTTGTTGCGCAGTTATGAGTTGGGGTAAAGCCATAGGGCTTACCGCAGGTTGTGTCGCCAATTAAAATAACTTCTGCGTCTATACCTTTTAAACCATTAATAAAAGCTTCTGATGCCGAACAGGTGCCTGATGTGCTTAATACATAAACCTTTGATAGGTTTAAATCAGGTAGGTTTTCACCTGTGCTAAAAAAAGTAGAGTAATCTATTTCTTCATCAATAAATGGAAAAGGCGAATCAACAGGTTGTTTATCGTTTTGTTGAGTTTGATAATAAAAGCGGTTGTTAACGTTGGCATTACCGGCAACCATATAAGCTAATTGTGCCGACAGTGCTAATAAACCACCACCGTTATATCTAAAGTCGATTACAAGCTCATCAATACCATCGGTTTTAAACTTATTTACCGCATCAATAAGTCCTTCTTGGGCAATGCTTATATGGCTATTAAATTGCATGTAACCCACGCTTGAACCATTTGCGGTTGTAATCGTTTTAACATTTTGAACAGGTGTTTGTTCAATATTACCAGCGGTTACATTAAATGTTTTTTCGGCGCCATCGTTACTGCGTACAACAATAGTATGTGAGTCGCCGTTAGTAGGACTAAATAAACCTTCGTTAAGCGTATCTACACCCGACTCTGTATTGGTATTAATGCTAACACCGTCAACTGAAAGTACAGTATCACCACGTTGAAAGCCTATTTGGCTTGCAGGTGAATCATCTTCAAGATAAGCGACGCGTAAAATACGGTCGGCTGTATCGCCAATAAACGCCCAATTTATACCGTAACCAGAAGTAACGCCCGATTGCGCTTCTTGAAAGTAATCTTCAGTAGGTTCTGAAAAATGAAAGTTATCTTTTTTTGCCCCTGAGTCGGTAAGCTGCTCTGTTTTTAATTGAGCGAAGTAATCGGCTACTGTTGTAAAGCTTTCAGGGTCGTTATCGGCAATCTCATCATACCAAAGGTAGGTTTCGTCGCTCCAAGAGCGAAGCCAGAGCTTTTCATAAAGGGCAGAACCCGCTTGATCTGGGTAGGGGTTGTTGTTATTAAAGGGATCGTTACCCGTACGAGGGGTTTCGCAAAAGTTTTTTAAATCGTTAGAGGGCTCAAATACCGCCGCTGTCCATGTTGGGCTGCTACTAACAGGTGTTGTAACTACAGGAGCAGAGTCGATACCGCCTCCGCCGCCACAACCCGTTAAAGCAAAGCCCGAAAGTGCTGCAAAAATGGCAAGCGAGGTTTTATTATTTTTAAACATAGTTAAGGACTTTCTGTAAATAAGTTGTTTAAAATATTACAACACTCGCTCGTTTATTCAACATTTATAACTTTGATTTATGTAAATGAGTGTTAAAGCTTAGAGCTTGCTCGCACTACTTGTATCTGCAAATGCTTGCTTTTTCCACGCATTAAATAACTTTTGCTGTTTATCAGAGATTTTTAAACCGTATGTTTTCTGCATGTAAGCGTAAGTGTCGGCTATACGTTTACGTGCATAGACAGGCGGTTCAACTACACGTTGCTTAAAGTTTACTTTTACTTCGCAGCGACCATACTGTGTGGCGTTTTCGCTAAGCATGCCAAAACGATAATTAGAGCGATCGGCATTAATTTCGCCAATAGCTGGCGCTAAGTTATTTATATCAGCTTCCATTTTTCTAAATTTAGCACTTACTTTACGGCAGTTTTTACGTCCGCCATCTTGCCAACATTGTAGCTGATGACCAAATTCCCACGCCGGAACAATATGTTCCCACTCAATGCGTAGTGCTCGCACATTTACTTTGCCTGAGCGGGTAAGTGTATTTCGAGGAATGTAACCACAGTTAGAAGGATCAGGAACGAGTTTTTTGCCTTCTTTTTTAATATCACAACCGCAGTAAATACTTTTGGCGTTGTCAGGGAGGGTTTTAATTAAATGTCTTTTAGCTGTTGAAAAACGGGTAAATTGTTCGGCTGATACCGAAACGCACACACAACAAGCCAGTAAGGCCAGAATAAATCGAGTCATATCCATCACAAATGTGAACTACAGGAACAGGCAGTTTAAAGCCTTGAAGATAAAAGATAAAGTTAACTTAAGGCCTGCACTTATATTACTAAAAAGTGTCCGATTAATTTTTTATTCAAAGTTATTTTCACTATTCATTTATTTCTTACTATTTATCGTATTTTAACCACACAAGATTATACGTTAAGGAGTATGCTTAAAGCTTACTCAATATGGGGATTTGGATTGCAAATGAAATTTGTTGATTATTATGCAGTGCTTGGAATATCGCCTGATGCAGACGATAAAGCGGTTAAAGTAGCTTATAAAAAGTTAGCCAGAAAATATCACCCAGATGTAAGCAAAGAGCCTCAAGCAGAAGATAAGTTTAAAGAAATAGCAGAAGCTTACGAAGTCATTCATAACAAAGAAGAACGCACTAAATACGACGAGTTACGTCGTCATCAACAAAATCGTGCTCGTCAACAGCAAGGTAATTATGGTGGTAACAATGCCTCATCGCAAAGTAATTATCAGCAAAGCGATCCTCAAACCGATCAAGAGTTTTCTGATTTTGTTAATTCAATGTTTGGCGGCGCCGGTGGATTCAATCGTTCCGGGCAGAGCAGAAGTAACGCCGCTCGCGCGCAAAAAGGACAAGATGTGGAAATAGAGTTCCCGATTTTTCTTGAAGAGACTTTAGTTGATACCGTTAAGCCTGTTGAGTTTATGTTACCGCAGCGAGATAGTAGTGGTCGTGTCTCTGAAATTAAAAAATCACTTAAAGTGAAAATTCCCGCAGGCTCAGTAAATGGCGAACGAATTCGACTAAAAGGGCAAGGCGGATTAGGGTCAGCGAACGGGCAAAATGGCGATTTGTACTTACAAATTAGTTTAGTGCCCCACCCATTATTTGATGTTGAAGGTCATAACCTAAATATAGTCGTCCCTCTTGCACCATGGGAAGCGGCTCTTGGTACAAAAATAAATTTACCTACGTTGGCAGGCAAAATCCAATTAACTATTCCATCTAATAGTCAGTCTGGTCAACGCTTGCGTATTAAAGGTAAGGGATTAATGAGTAAAAAAGCCAAAGGTGATTTATTTGCTGTGCTTAAAATTGTTAATCCAACATCTGTTGATGATACCAGTAAAAAACTTTGGGAAGAATTAGCCGAAAAAGCTCACTTTGATCCCCGTAATAACTGGAGCAAGCCATAATGCAAATTATCGTGACACAAAAAGATGATTTACTTACTAGCAAAGAGCTATGTTTGAGTAGTGATATTAGCGAAGCAATTTTATATGAGCTAGTTGAGCACAATATTGCGGTTCCAATTGAGGGGGAGCACGTTACGCAGTGGCAATTTACGGTATCTGCAGTGACCTTAGTTAAAAAAGCGGCCCGTATTCAACATGACTTTTCGTTAGATTGGTCGGCAATAGCTTTAGTTTTACAATTGCTGGATGAGCGTGATGAGTTGATTTTCGAAAACGAAATGTTAAAGCGACATTTGAGTCGATTTAAACACTTGGAATAAAATCTGCCCTTGGGTATTTCCTAGGGCTTATTTACTCTTTGGTGAGAGTGCGCTAGTTCTTAAAAACCAATATGACTACTTTGATTTATTCTTACTTTTAATTCGGATAAATCGTTTTAGTCGTATGTTTTGCATAAGTAGTAATATTCCACTTAGGCAAAAAAGTACGCTGGTTGCTGCAAAACTAATAAGCAGCGGATTATTAAAATCCTCTCGCTCATCGTAATCCATAATATGTAACATCCAAAAAAAGTCGAAAATTCGCCATAGTGTGCTGCGAACGGTGATAACTTTGCCGTTATTTTCTGACAAATACAGTGTTGTGTTAAATGTGTCGTCAAATTGTACCTGCCAAACATTGGTTTTATATCCAACTTCTCGCATACCTTGCTTTAGCAGTACAGCGCTTGTCACTTGAGCATCAATAAGTAAGTGTGCTTTAGCATTTGCGGTAATTTGTATTTTAGTTGGCGGCTCAAAGGGCCGGCCTGTTATACCGTTAAAGCTTTGCTGTTCATCTTTATTTATTACTGTAATTATAGGTGTGGTTAAAAAGTTCTCAAAAATTATTTGTGTTGGATTAACCACCTGAGGTGCAATATCGTTAAGGGAGGCAATATAATCAGCCTGCGTAAATGGGTTATTAAGAGTACGTGTTGCAAGATGCTCCCCATGAACTTTATCAAGAGGAATAGCGCTCATGACTAAACCGCCTAATAGCCAAGCTAAAATTTGTAATGTGAGCAAATAACCGAGCCATTTATGTAACTTGCGAGCATACTTAAATATTTTTTTATTCATGTTTTAGTCTTATTATTTTTAGAGGCTAGTTTATTACATTAATGGGATTAGTTACTGCGACATTTTGTCGCAGTTTAAACTATAGCTTACTGTAATCATTTAAAAATAAAAAAGATTACACTTAAATTGCTAACATGACTTATTTGTTTAATTGAGCTGAGTGTTTGATATCCAGCTAGCTTTAAACGCTAAAAAATACTTAAAAGCTGCGAAATATCTATATAAAGTGGTTAATAGAGCATAGTTGATTTGGTATAACGGTAAAACTGCGTTAAAGTTTGCAATGAAATTATTAGAGGATAAATACGAAACGATGCCGGAAATTCAATTTTTAAATGTAGATCTTGAGCTTGAATCAAAGCAAGATATTAGTTTGCTAGTGGCAGACTTGAAAAAAGTCGCGACGATTTTACATTATGACAAAGACGAATACCGTCAATTAGCGCGTATTGAAGCAACAGGTATAGTAAACACGCCTGACAAAGCAATAAACCATATATGTGAGCTTATTGAATCGTGTTCGCGTAACGCGCTAAAGCAATGGTTAAGCTGTTCACGTAGAACGTTTGATATTGGTTTTGAATCAGGCACTTCCCCTAAGTGCTTTAATCAAGCCTTAGATGCAGATACATTACTACGTATATCTGCGATTGGTGCGGGTATGGAAATTACAATTTACCCAATCGAAAAGTAACTATCTTCGCTCTACGACTGCTGCGGTCATTTTTGATACGCAGCACAGCTCATTGCGGCTATTTGTAATTTTTATTTCCCACACTGAACTACGTTTGCCAATATGAAACGCTCTTGCCGTTGCTGTTAAAGTGCCGTTGCGAGATGCTTTTAAATGACTTGCGCTAATTTCCTGCCCCACGCAGTAAAATTTTGTAAAATCGACAACAAAGTTAGCTGCATAGCTGGCAACTGTTTCGGCAAGTACAACGTTAGCACCGCCGTGAACCATTCCCATTGGGTTATGATGCTCAGGAATTGCCGGCATAGTGGCTACTAAGTAATCATCACCAATTTCAGTGACTTCTATTCCCATGGTTTTCATTAATGTTCCTTGGCCATCAATGCCTTGTTCTAACTGCTTGCACAGCTCTAAAGTGATGGGCTGGTACCAAATACTCATAATGACTCCTTTGCTTTTTTAATCATTTATAAACCTAGCGTTAGTTATATCCCTAAAATGTACACAAGTGAAATTACTTTGGCTATTTTAAGGCTTAATTTAAATTTGCGATTTTTATTTAACTGTATATACTCACAGTTAAATGTACTGTATGGAAAACCAGTTGTATGCGACCATTAACGAACCGCCAAGCTCAAATACTCGAACTAATTAAAGTTTTTATTAAAGACACTGGTATGCCTCCTACACGTGCTGAAATAGCGCAAACATTAGGTTTTAAAAGTGCCAATGCTGCTGAAGAACATTTAAAAGCACTTGCTAAAAAAGGCGCAATTAAAATGAAACCAGGTGCAAGCCGTGGTATTCAGTTAATTGAAGAAGAAGAGCCAGAACAATTAGGTTTACCGCTTATAGGGCGTGTTGCTGCTGGTTCACCTATTTTGGCGCAAGAGCACGTTGAAAGTCACTGCAAAATCGATCCATTAATGTTTAAACCGGCTGCAGATTTTTTACTACGCGTTAACGGTATGAGCATGAAAGATATTGGTATTATGGATGGTGATTTACTTGCTGTGCATCGTACTCAAACCGCTGAAAACGGGCAAGTTGTTGTTGCCCGCCTAGACGAAGACGTAACTGTAAAACGTCTTGAGAAAGCGGGTCGTAAAGTATTACTTCATGCTGAAAACGACGATTTTGAATCTATTGAAGTAGATCTTGAGAATGAGTCTTTTAATATTGAAGGCTTAGCCGTTGGCGTTATAAGAAACGCTGATTGGATGTGACTTTAAAAATAGCTTTTAAACAAGCAGTTTTATAAATGCGTACTAATTAGTACGCATTTTCTGTTTTAAATTCGCACTAAAAATAGGGCATAAATAGCTCACTGACAATTTAAGCTGTAAACTTTTTTGCACTTATATTTTCCCCCTCCGAAT
Organism: Pseudoalteromonas sp. SWYJ118; assembly: GCF_015864505.1. Taxonomy (NCBI): domain Bacteria; kingdom Pseudomonadati; phylum Pseudomonadota; class Gammaproteobacteria; order Alteromonadales; family Pseudoalteromonadaceae; genus Pseudoalteromonas; species Pseudoalteromonas sp. SWYJ118. The sequence continues at coordinate 15,467 of NZ_JADYXC010000021.1, forward strand.
GCGTTAAACCCCTTTGTTTTGCTCATCTTTTGAACTTCCTGTTACCTAGTTGGTTACTGATTTTTTATTAATTACTCAATATCACCTGATTGTTTTTTATACTAAAACTTGCTTGTTGTTCATTTTTTAGCTAATTATTAATGTGCTGAGCTAATAATAACTCACAGCTTTTTAGTTTTGAGAACACACAATATACACAAACCCGTTGTTGGCGCAGCAAAACCAATCAATATTAAATGAGATTGACTAAAAAAATAAAAATAACGAATTGGCGTTTAAGCCGTATGCCTCTTCGCTTTGCATTCGCAATAGCATCAAAGGAGCCGTCACATGGGTAAACTGACCTCTACCTTGTGGCTTATATTATGTGTTTTTTCGCACCCAGTTTTGGCTAACAGCCAATACAATATGCGCAAAGGCGTAACCGATATAAGCAATAATGTATATCAGCTGCACATGACCATATTTATAATATGTTGTGTGATTGGGGTGATAGTGTTCGCAATTATGTTTTGGGCACTTATTCATCACCGTAAATCTAAAGGGGCTGTACCTGCCCAATTTCACGAAAGCACTAAAGTAGAAATACTTTGGACTGCAATCCCGTTTGTTATTTTAATTGCTATGGCAGTACCAGCCACTAAAACCCTAATTGCAATGGAAGATGCCAGCAAAGCTGATCTCACTATTAAAATTACAGGCTCGCAATGGAAATGGCATTATGAATATATGGGTGAAGATGTAGAGTTTTACTCTATTTTATCTACCCCGCAAGATGAAATCGCGAATCTTGCAGATAAAAATCCTAACTACTTACTTGAGGTTGATAAGCCTCTCGTACTGCCAATAAATCAAAAAGTACGATTTTTAATGACTTCTGACGATGTTATTCACTCTTGGTGGGTACCTGATTTTGCAGTTAAAAAAGATGCGAATCCCGGCTTTATAAACGAAACATGGACGAACATAAACGAAGAAGGTACTTACCGAGGCCAATGTGCTGAGTTGTGTGGTAAAGATCATGGCTTTATGCCCGTTGTGGTGGTCGCTAAATCTGAGGCTGATTTTAAAACATGGCTTGCAGATGCAAAGCAGGCTAAACAAAAAGCAGCATTAGCAGATGCCGCATTACTTGATAAAACCCTCCCAAAAGAAGAATTAATGACTTTAGGCGAACAAGTATATATGGCCAATTGTGCTGCATGTCATCAGCCTACTGGCATGGGGTTACCGGGTGTATTTCCTGCACTTAAAGGCAGTCCTATAGTGCTTGGCGATATAAAAGATCACATTGATGTAGTTATCCATGGACGACCTGGTACGGCAATGCAAGCATTTGCCAAACAGTTATCTATAAAGCAATTAGCAGCGGTTATTACTTATAAACGTAATGCGTGGGGTAATGATACGGGTGATGTTATTCAACCGAGTCAAATACAGGCAGCACTTGATGCCAAAGTGGAGGCGAACTAATGAGTAGCATAGTAGAACAACCTAACGCCAATGAAGCTCATCATGCTCATCACCCAGCTAAGGGTTTTAAACGCTGGCTTTACACAACTAATCATAAAGATATAGGTAGTTTATATTTAATTTTTTCGCTGACCATGTTCTTAATTGGTGGTGGAATGGCCATGGTGATCAGAGCTGAATTATTTCAACCAGGTTTACAGTTGGTCGATCCTCACTTTTTTAATCAAATGACCACCGTGCATGGTTTAATTATGGTGTTTGGTGCGGTTATGCCGGCCTTTACTGGCCTTGCTAACTGGATGATACCACTCATGATTGGCGCGCCAGATATGGCATTGCCAAGAATGAATAACTGGAGCTTTTGGATTTTACCGTTTGCGTTTTTAATCCTATTGGCATCGTTATTTATGCCTGGTGGGGGTCCTGCATTTGGTTGGACTTTTTATGCACCACTGTCTACAACATACAGTAATGATAATACTGCATTGTTTGTATTTGCCGTACATATTATGGGGATTAGTTCAATAATGGGCGCAATCAATGTGATTGTAACCATAGTGAACTTACGTGCCCCAGGCATGACATGGATGAAGTTGCCCTTATTTGTATGGACGTGGTTAATTACTGCCTTTTTATTAATAGCGGTAATGCCAGTGCTTGCAGGGGCTGTCACTATGGTACTTACCGATAAGTATTTTGCGACCAGCTTTTTTGATGCCGCAGGCGGTGGCGACCCGGTGATGTTCCAACACATTTTTTGGTTTTTTGGTCATCCCGAAGTATACATAATGATTCTTCCTGCCTTTGGCATTATATCTACAATAGTACCTACCTTTTCTCGTAAAAAACTTTTTGGCTATGCCTCAATGGTATACGCCACATCCTCCATAGCACTATTGAGCTTTATTGTATGGGCTCATCATATGTTTACCACTGGGATGCCGGTCGCTGGCGAGTTGTTTTTTATGTATGCGACCATGCTTATATCGGTACCTACAGGAGTAAAAGTATTTAATTGGGTTGCCACAATGTGGAAAGGCTCAATAACTTTTGAAGTGCCAATGCTTTTTAGTATTGCGTTTATTGTGCTGTTTACCTTAGGTGGCTTTTCGGGTTTGATGCTGGCAATTACACCTGCTGACTTTCAGTACCACGATACTTATTTTGTAGTGGCGCATTTTCATTATGTATTAGTAACAGGGGCTGTATTTTCGATAATGGCGGGGGCCTATTACTGGCTGCCCAAGTGGACGGGCAATATGTTTAATATCACGCTAGCTAAATGGCATTTTTGGCTATCGCTGGTGAGTGTGAACGTATTGTTTTTTCCTATGCATTTTGTAGGGCTTGCCGGTATGCCGCGTCGAATTCCCGATTATGCACTTCAATTTGCCGACTTTAACGCAATCATAAGTATTGGTGGATTTGCCTTTGGTTTATCGCAATTGTTGTTTGTAGCTGTGGTAATTAAATGCGCGCGTGGCGGTGATAAAGTGCCTGCAAAAGTATGGGAAGGGGCAGAAGGGCTTGAGTGGGAAGTTGACTCTCCAGCGCCATATCATACTTTTTCTACGCCGCCGGTAATTAAGTAATGACACACGCACCGCTACTCAAACGTTTGGTACTTATTTGCATAGGCATGTTTGCCTTTGCCTTTGCTTTAGTACCTTTGTATGACGTGTTTTGTGATGTAACAGGGCTTAATGGAAAACCTTCGCTTGAGCAAGCAGAGCAAAGTACACAAATAGTACAAAACCGAGAAGTCGGCGTTAGCTTTACTACTCACGCACAAAGTGGTGCACCGTTTGAAGTTAAATCAAAAGAATACAGTGTAGTGGTAAAACCCGGTGCAATGCGTGAAGTAATGTTTAGTGCTAAAAATAACAGCAACCTAGATAAAGTAATGCAGGCTATACCATCAGTCTCGCCAGGTAAAGCGGCAAAGTATTTACACAAAATAGCCTGTTTTTGCTTTGATCAGCAACCTCTAAAAGCAGGGGAAGAACTTGAATTTAAATTACTTTTTTATGTTGATACCGCACTGCCGAGCGATATTGAAGAATTAACTTTATCTTATACCGTATTTGATATTAGTGAACAGCTGGTGGCAAGTAACAACTAGCTTTTTAAACTAGTGTGAAACTAGTGTGAAACTAGGAGTAAATAAAATGAATCAAGAATATGAGCATTATTACGTACCTGAGCAAAGCCCATGGCCTATTGTAGGTGCTGTTGCATTGTTTTTTATTGCAGTAGGGGCAGGCTTGACTGTTATGAGTGTAGGTAAAGAAGGTGGTAGCGGGGTTTATCTGCTTTATGCCGGTATTGCTGTACTTGTGTATATGTTGTTTAGCTGGTTTAAAAATGTAATTAATGAATCGGACCAAGGTTTGTACTCAGCACAAATGGATCGCTCTTTTAGACAAGGTATGAGCTGGTTTATTTTTTCTGAAGTTATGTTTTTTATGGCCTTTTTTGGTGCGCTTTTTTATGCACGCGTATTGTCGGTACCTTGGCTTGGAGGCGCAGGCAATAATGCAATGACTAACGAGGTTTTATGGCCAACTTTCGAAGCTGTTTGGCCGCTAGTTTCAACACCTGCTGGTGAAACTACTCAAGCTATGGGCTGGCAAGGCTTACCGCTTATAAATACCTTAATACTGCTTACTTCCTCAGTTACTTTACATTTTGCCCACGTAGCGATGGAAAACAATAAACGCACTCCACTTAAAGTTTTTTTAGGCGCTACTATTTTATTGGGCGTTTGCTTTTTAGGGCTGCAAGTTGAGGAGTACATGCATGCATATAATGACCTTAACCTAACGCTAGATGCGGGCATTTACGGTAATACGTTCTTTTTATTGACTGGTTTTCATGGCATGCATGTAACGTTAGGAACCGTACTTTTATTTGTAATATTTTTACGGATATTAAAAGGGCACTTTACTAAAGATAAGCATTTTGCTTTTCAAGCAGCTGCTTGGTATTGGCACTTTGTTGATGTGGTGTGGCTGTGTTTGTTTGTATTTGTATATGTGCTGTAGCGTTTATTGGCGAATTATTTGCTTTAATAAAACCAAGTTTAAGCGCTGCAATAACAACAACTAAAACAACGACCGAAAACAATACGCGACGACCTAAAAAGTGAGACATAGGTCGTCCCCCAGTTTTCCCTGACACCATAATAAACAATGCTCTAAATAAGTTAAAAAGTATAAATATTAACAACAGTACGATAATAATTTTAATAATCACTGAGTTGACCCTTTATGCAGTTAGTTTTATGGTACAAACAAAAGCTTAGTTCACTAATCACACTTTGTATGGTTGTGGTTGTTGTACTTGTGTGTGTGCGACTAGGATTTTGGCAGTTGGAGCGGGGTGAGCAAAAACAGCAGCAACTAACCGCTATTGCTAAGCAACATACTCGTGGTGTGATGAGTTGGTCTCAATTACATAACCTGCCTGATAGCTGGAACAAAACAGGTGTATTGGTTGAGTTAAAAGGGCGGTTTGTACAAAACCAATATTGGCTTTTAGATAATCAAGTTTATAACGGACAAGTAGGGTACGACCTACTTGCTTTACTAAAGCCAGCCAGCGAAGAAAAAGTGATTTTAGTTAATTTAGGATGGGTAAAAGCGCCTATATCTAGAGATACACTGCCAAAGGTTACTCTGCCTACAGGTGTTTTTATTCTTAAAGCGCAAATAAAAGAAAATAACCTAAGTAGCTTTACGCTTGAAGATAAAACTATAAATAACGACTTGCCTACAAGAATCCAATCTATCGACTTGAATATGCTGAACACTCAAAGCCAGCAATCATTAATTAATTTTATGGCTTACAGACAAGGTACTGGTGATGAGATTGCAACACCTCATTATGAGGCAGTTGTTATGAGCCCTCAAAAGCATAATGCCTACGCTGTGCAATGGTTTTTAATTGCTATTGCATGTGCTGTTGTGGCTATTTTTGCGAGTAAAAAAAGGACACATAATGAAAAATAACCCCCTTGTGTTGTTTGTGGGCTGCTGCGCTATCCCATTAATTTTGGCATATGGCGCATTAAAGTTTGATTGGTTGCCTACTGCAATTACTAATAATGGCGAGTTTTTAAGCCAAGAAATAAAACTTAAAAATTGGCCGCAAAATAATCCCAAGCAATGGACTATCGCACTTAATTATTCAAACGAATGTAACACCCCATGCAGCGAACAACTCAATGCACTTAATAATTTATATGTGGCACTTGGTAAAAACCAAGGCAAGGTTGATATGGCTGTAATGGGAAGTCCCGACAATAAAAACCTACCATGGAAAATTATTACCGAGCAACAGAGTTTAAATCCTGCAAGTTTGTATTTGATTGATCATATGGGGTTAGTGGTACTTGAATATCCCTTTAAGGTCGAGCCACAAGAAAACCGTTTAGTACAAAAAGGGTTATTAAAAGATCTAAAAAAATTACTTAACTATTCTCGTTCTAGCTAACTAAGTTGAGCTTAAGTTGGAGTATCTGATGTATAAAAATTATAAAAACTTAGTATTAATAACAGGATTACTCGCTTTGATTGTAGTTGCTTTAGGTGCGTACACCCGCTTAAGTGATGCAGGTTTAGGGTGCCCCGATTGGCCTGGTTGTTATGGTTTTTTAACGGTACCTAAGCATGAGGCTGACATAGCCTTAGCAACTCAAAGCTACCCCGATATGATGTTCGAAACCGCAAAAGCGTGGAAAGAAATGATTCATCGCTACTTTGCAGGTGCTTTAGGCTTACTTATTTTAGGTTTATTTGTGTTGGCTTTTTTAAAACGCCAATATCCAACTACGCCAGTTAAATTGCCTTTGGCTTTACTTCTACTAGTGGTGTTTCAGGCTGCTCTTGGTATGTGGACAGTAACCATGAACCTTCAGCCGCTTATTGTAATGGGCCACTTATTAGGTGGCTTTAGTATTTTGTCACTTATAACGCTTTTATATTTACGGCTAACCGCAAAACCTATTATGGGTGGCGATAGCGGCGCAAAACGCTATTTCGGTTTAAGTTTAGTAGCGCTCAGTGTATTAATTATCCAAATTGCACTTGGTGGTTGGCTGGCTGCAAATTACGCCGCTCCACATTGTAGTGGTTTGCCATTGTGTAATTACGCACAACCGTTTTCATTGAGTAGCGTATTTCAATTACCACTTGAGCACAGTAATTATGAGTTTGGTGTGTTATCGCAGCAAGCGCGTATGTCTATTCATTTATTACATCGCATTTGGGCACTCGTTACTTGCATTGTTCTGGCGTTAATTATGTGGAAAATATACAGCCAAGCGCACTCTAAAAAAATTAAAAATTGCGTTGTGAGTGTATTACTTGTTTTGCTTTGCCAAATTAGCTTAGGGCTTATTTTAGTACATTGGCATATCCCGTTGGGAGTTGCACTGGCGCATAACTTGATGGCAGCCATACTGTTATTAAGCATAGTTAGGTTGTGTTATTACCTAAAATCACGCACATAAAGGGGAAATATGATGGCACTTATAATAGATAAAAAAATACTGCTACCCGTTAATACTCAATCGCTAATTTCGCGTACTCATAGTTTGCTGCAAGACTACTTAGCAATTAGTAAATTTAAAGTGGTAGCTATGTTGGTGCTAACAGCTTGGGTTGGTTTAGCGCTGGCTCCCGATGTAGGGCGCGGTATGGTCGTACAGTTTATTAGCTTGTTAGGTATAGGGCTACTTTCTGCTGCTGCAGCGGTTATTAATCATGTAGTTGATAGCGAGATAGACTCAAAAATGGCACGGACTCGTCATCGCCCTGTGGCTAAAGGGCGTTTAAGTAAAACACATGCGCTTAGTTTTGCAGCTGTTATTGGGGTTGCTGGTTTTATTATGCTAATGGTGTGGGCTAATACCTTAACCGCTATATTAACGTTATTTGCATTGGTAGGTTATGCATTTGTTTATACATCATTTTTAAAGCGTGCTACACCGCAAAATATTGTTATAGGTGGGTTGGCTGGCGCAATGCCTCCATTATTAGGTTGGGTGTCAGAAACAAACCAAATGGCAGCAGCCCCTTGGTTACTTGTAATGATAATATTTACCTGGACTCCGCCACACTTTTGGGCGCTGGCTATAGCACGAAAAAGTGATTACGAACGCGCTAAAATCCCTATGTTACCAGTAACCCATGGAATCGACTTTTGTAAAACGTGCGTCGTTGCTTACTCTGTTTTACTCGCTGTAGTTTGCGTATTGCCTTATTTAATTGGTATGTCTGGATTAATCTATTTGATAGGTGCATGTGTATTAAATGCAGTGTTTATATATAAAGCCGTCAAATTAAAAATTGCTGGAAATGATGAGACTGCAATGGACTTATTTCGTTTTTCGATTATTCATTTAATGGTACTCTTCGTAATCTTATTTATAGATAAATGGCTCCCTTTATGAAGCAGTTATGGCTTGGATTAATCGTTGTTTTAGTTTTGTTTTTATCGGCATGTTCAAACGAAAATAGTCCGCCAGATGTCGATGCATTAGTTTACGAAAATGCAAAGCCACTGTCTGATTTTACGCTAAACGATCAGCGCGGTGAATTAGTGACTAAGCAACAATTTGTAGGACAGTGGAATTTAGTATTTTTAGGCTATACAAGCTGTCCAGATATTTGTCCATTAACACTTGCTAAGTTAAATGCTGTTTATAAAAACTTACAAGCAGATTATCCGCTGCAAATTTGGTTTTTATCGGTTGATCCAAAACGCGATACACCAGCTAAACGAAAGCAATATATAAATTACTTTAACCCAGACTTTTTAGCTGTATCAGGGGAACATAAACACCTTTTTCCTGTTGTTCGAGAGCTTGGTTTAATTTACGCCATTAGCGATAGTAGTGAATCAGAATATGCTGTTGATCATAGTGCCTCGGTCGCTATGGTTGATCAAAATGGAGCCGTTAGAGCTATTTTTAAACCAGAATTTAAACAAGGTAGTGTGCCATTAATTAATGCGACGACTTTAACGCAAGAGTTTAAAAAAATAGCTGATTACTATAAAAACTAGTTTTTTACTTTTTACCAATTTTAAAGGAGCTTTAGGCTCCTTTTTTTGTATTTTAACGACAGGTTAAATTTAATTAAGCATTTTATGGCAATTTTAATAACTAGGGCTAAGCTTTTGTTATGAATTGAATTGACAGGGAATGCACTTACTAAATGCTAAAACTTCCGAGCGAACTTGCTATTACGCAAGTTGAAACACTACATCAAGACTTACTACACGAACTCAATAGCAACGATGATATCTGTCTTGATATTAACGATGTGATTTCTGCTGATACTGCCTCAATTCAACTTTTATGCGCCTTACAAAAACACCTACTTACTATACAGCACAAAATAATATGGGTAGGCAGTAGCGAGGCCTTAACGCATACAATTAATAAACTTGGCTTAAGCCAATACTTAACAACCGAAAGTAAAAGTTAGGGGTATATATGAAAAGAATTTTAGCGGTTGATGATTCAGCATCGATGCGTCAAATGGTGAGCTTTACATTAAAAACTGCCGGGTTTGATGTAACCGAAGCTAAGGATGGCAGTGAAGCTCTCGCTATTGCCAAGCAACAAGACTTTGATGCCGTGATCTCAGATGTAAACATGCCAATAATGGATGGAATTACATTAATACGAGAGCTGCGTACTTTACCGAGTTATAAATTTACACCACTACTGATGCTTACTACAGAGTCGGGCTTAGAAAAAAAGATAGAGGGTAAAGCTGCTGGTGCAACAGGTTGGATTGTAAAACCATTTAATCCCGATCAGCTACTAGCGGTAATTAAAAAAGTTATTCGCTAAGGAGCGCAGTGTGAGTATAGATTTAAGTCAATTTTTTGAAGTTTTCTTTGAAGAGAGTTTTGAAGGCCTAGATACCATGGAGGCTGAGCTATTAAACTTAGTGCCAGGTGAGGAAGATTTAGAAACTATCAACACTATTTTTAGAGCTGCTCACTCAATAAAAGGAGGCAGTGGCACTTTTGGCTTTAGCTCCGTTGCTGACTTTACTCATGTACTTGAAACACTACTGGATCAAATTCGCCAAGGTGAACGAGAGCTTAGTACCGAGCATGTCAATTTATTACTCAAAGCTGTGGATTGCTTGCGCGCTTTACTTGCTGCACTTCAAGGTGAGCAAGAGCCAGATTTAACTGAGGCAGATTTGTTAAAAGTACAATTTGAACATGTACTTGGAATGAAAAACGAAACACAAGAGAATAAACCTCAAAGCTGTGAAGAGCAAACAAGTAGTAACACCTATCAAATAGACTTTAAACCCCATCATCATTTATTTAAAACAGGAAACGAGCCACTGTATATGATCAGTGAGCTTGAAGAGCTAGGTGAGTTAGAAACCACAGTATTTTACGATGAAGTTCCAGAAATCACCGATTTAAGTAGTGATGAATGCTTTTTACATTGGCGCTTTTTTTTAGATACTAGCCATGATGAAAAAGCCATAAAAGAAGTATTTGAATGGGTAGAAGACGATGCCGACATAAAAATTGAATTATGCGGAGGCTTATTTGGCAATGATGAGCAAATACAACCTAATCAAGGTGAGATATCTAAAGCTGTTGAGCTTGAAACATCCGATTTAATAAAAGTAGCTGAGCTACCTAGTAAGCCAAAGCAACCCGCTGCTAATAAAGATAAAAAACCTGCAAGTACACCAGAATCTACCTCCATTCGAGTTGGTATTGATAAAGTTGATTCGTTAATAAATATGGTAGGTGAACTTGTTATTACACAAGCGATGCTCAATCAGCTTAGCGAACAAGAAATCACACCAGCCACAATCACTTTACTACAAGAAGGTCTAGCGCAACTTGCCCATAATACGCGTGATTTACAAGAAAATGTGATGCGCATTCGTATGCTGCCAATAAACTTTGTATTTAGTCGTTTTCCTCGATTAGTGCGAGATATAGCGCAAAAACTAAATAAGCAAGTTGAGCTAAAGTTGATTGGAGAGCAAACCGAGCTTGATAAAACAGTAATGGAAAAAATATCCGATCCTATGGTGCATTTAGTGAGGAACTCACTTGATCATGGATTAGAGACTGTTGAGCAAAGACTGGCGGCAGGTAAAGATCCCGTTGGCACAGTAACCTTAAATGCGTTTCATCAGGGTGGAAACATTGTTATTGAAATAATGGATGATGGGCAGGGGTTAAATACAAAAAAAATAAAAGAAAAAGCCATCGCTAACGAATTAATCTCAGCTGATAACCATCTCAGTGACGATGAAATAAATGAGCTTATTTTTATGCCCGGCTTTTCGACAGTGGATGAGGTAAGTGACTTATCTGGTCGTGGAGTTGGGATGGATGTAGTTAAGCGAAATATTCAATCATTAAATGGCTCAGTAGAGGTAACCTCAGCGCCCGGTGTTGGTTCTACGTTTACTATTAGATTACCACTTACTCTCGCTATTTTAGATGGGCAATTAGTTAAGGTGGCTCAGCATACTTATATTATCCCGCTCATTTCTATTGTGGAATCTCTGCAAATTGATATTGCTAAAGTGAGTCGAGTGGGTAAAAACCTTGATGTATTGAGGCTTCGGGACGAATACATTCCTATTTTAAGGCTCTACGATATTTTTAATCATAAAAATGCCATTGAATCACTCGATAAAACGCTGCTTGTTGTTGTAGAAACAGATAACCAAAAGGTGGGTTTATTAGTTGATGATTTACTGTCTCAACAACAGGTTGTTATTAAAAGTTTAGAGGCTAACTATCATAAAGTTGATGGCGTATCGGGAGCCACTATTTTAGGCGATGGGCGTGTATCGCTGATTGTGGACATTAGCGGCTTAATAAAGCTCTCAGGTTTAAAAAAACCAGGTAGCCAAGAATTAACGATTGAAACGCAAGCCACTTTGGAGGCGTTATGAGCTCAGAGCAAAGCCAGTTAAGTAATCAATTAAATCTTCAGCAACAGCAAGGTGTAAAACAGTTTTTAACTTTTATTATGGCTGATGAAGAATACGGCGTTGATATTTTAACAGTACAAGAAATTCGCAGTTGGGAAGAAATTACAGTACTGCCCAATGCGCCTGAATTTGTAAAAGGCGTTATTAATTTACGTGGAACAATAGTGCCAATTATTGATTTACGGTTGCGCTTTGGATTACCAAGTGTCGACTATGGGCCATTAACGGTGGTTATCGTTGTCAAAATAGAATTTGAACTAGGTAGTAAAATTATAGGTGTTGCTGTTGATGCCGTTTCTGATGTTTACAGTATTGCGGAGCAAGATGCGAAAGCTGTTCCTAGTTTATCTGAGTCGAATAATTGTGAATATGTAGCTGGGTTGGTGAATGTTGGTGAAAAAATGGTAGCGCTAATTGACCTGCAAAAAACAATGAATATTTAGCAAATAGAAACTAAATGAATAATAAACTTAAAGGTGGTGATGAGCATGGGATGGTTTAGTAATCCAAAGCAGTCAAAATCAAGTAATGATTTAATTGTAGACGCATTGAATAAATCATTAGCGGTGATTGAGTTTGAACCTAACGGAAAAATAATTACTGCAAATATGAATTTTCTAAACGCGATGGGCTATCGCCTTGAAGAGGTTCAAGGCCAGCATCACTCTATGTTTGTTGACCCAGATGAAGCTCAGGGCAACGATTATAAGAACTTTTGGCAACGCCTGCGTAATGGCGAGTTTATCTCAGATGAGTTTAAGCGTAATGCAAAAGGTGGAGCTGAGGTATGGATCCAAGCAACTTATAACCCAATTGTTGATGAGCAAGGGCAAGTATTAAAAGTAGTTAAATTTGCCACCGACGTGACCGAGCAAAAGTTAATAGCAGCAGAAGCCTCAGGGCAAATTAGTGCTATAAGTAAATCTCAAGCGGTTATCGAGTTTAATTTAGATGGCACTATTATTGATGCCAATGATAACTTTTTAAATGCACTTGGTTATCAACTTAGCGAGATTAAAGGTCAGCACCATAGGCTTTTTATTGAACCCGAACATGCAAATAGTATCGAATATAAAGAATTTTGGGCCAAACTAGGTCGTGGTGAATTTGATTCAGGGGAATATTTAAGAATAGGGAAGCAGGGTCAGGAGGTTTGGATTCAAGCATCTTATAACCCAATTTATGATATGAACGGCAAGCCGTTTAAAGTGATTAAATACGCATCTGATATTACTGAACAAAAAGAGCTTGAAAAAGCATCTCGCAAAGCAGCCGATTTAGCAAATGCGCTTAAAGTTTGCCAAGCGAACGTAATGATTGCTGATGAAGACCTTAATATAGTATTTGTGAACGATCGTGTTCAGCAAATGCTAAAAGTCCGCGAAAAAGAATTACAAACTGTATTACCAAGCTTTTCTGTTGATAATTTAATTGGCACCTGTGTTGATGATTTTCATAAGCACCCTAATCATCAGCGCGATTTATTAAAAAATCTCGATAAGCCTCATAAAGCCGAATTACTTTTAGCGGGTGTCACTTTCACCTTGATTGCTTCACCTTGGATTAGCCAAGATGGAAAGCATTTAGGCACCATTGTTGAGTGGGAAGATAGGACCAATGAGGTTGCGCTTGAAAAAGAAATAGCCGAACTTATTAGCGCTGCAGGTAATGGCGAATTAGATACAAGAGTCGCGGAAGAAGGCAAGGAAGGATTCTTTTTACGTTTGGCTCAAGGGCTAAATAGCTTAGTTAAAATAGTTGATGATGCAGTTGCTGACACGGGCAGTATGCTCGATGCGATGGCAAATGGTGATTTATCAAAACGAGTTGAAAAAGAATATAAAGGCTCATTTGATAAACTCAAACGCGATGCTAATGCTACGGCAGATAAGTTAACGGAAGTGATTAATCGCATTAATTCATCGGCAACGCTTGTAGCCAGTGGTGCAGAGGAAATCTCTCAAGGTAATGCTGATTTAAGCCAACGTACAGAAGAGCAAGCCTCGTCACTTGAAGAAACAGCGTCGAGCATGGAAGAGATGACTAGCACCGTTCGCCAAAATGCTGATAACGCAAAAGTGGCAAACGATTTAGCAGAAGAAACATGCGAAAAGGCGATTCAAGGTGGTGAGGTTGTAAATAGAGCAGTTACGAGCATGTCGGCAATTAATGAGTCGAGCAAGAAAATTGCAGATATTATTGGTGTCATTGACGAAATAGCATTTCAAACTAACTTATTAGCGCTTAATGCTGCAGTAGAGGCTGCAAGGGCTGGTGAACAAGGTCGAGGCTTTGCGGTTGTTGCAGGTGAAGTTCGTAATTTAGCACAGCGCTCTGCAGGCGCAGCGAAAGAAATTAAAGAGTTAATAAGAGATAGTGTAGGCAAAGTAGCTGATGGCTCTCAATTAGTTAATGAGTCGGGCGCTACACTTAAAGAGATTGTTGTATCGGTACAAAGAGTGACGCAAATGATTTCTGATATTACAGAGGCATCTGAGGAACAAAGTGCGGGTATTGAACAAGTTAATACCGCCATCTCACAGATGGACGAAATGACGCAACAAAATGCCGCCTTAGTAGAGCAAGCCTCTGCCGCTGGCGAGTCTATGGCTGAGCAAGCTAATGAGATGCGCCAACTACTCAACTTTTTCTCAATAGGTCAGCAAGAGATGGCGATGATTTCGCCGACTATGCGCACACCTAAATTATCTCATAAGTCGCAAAGCAGTTTTGTAAGTAATAAACCCAAAGGCGATAACTTTGTAGACTCTGCTGATGAATGGGAAGAATTTTAACAACCAATCTTCTTATATACCTCGCTGAATACATAATCACAGCGAGGTATTATTTGGCAGGCTAAATTGAGAGCGAACAATGAAAGAGTTTTTGTGTACCGACCGCGACTTTAAAGAAATTGCCAGTTTAGTTTATAGCGCATGTGGAATTGTATTAGGTGAGCATAAGCGAGAGATGGTTTATTCACGCTTAGCAAGACGTATTAGAGAGCGAAAACTAACTGACTTTAAAGCCTATTTAGAGTATTTAAATAGCCATAAAGATCAGGAGTTTGATGCCTTTATTAATGCAATAACAACTAACTTAACGTCTTTTTTTCGTGAAATACACCACTTTGAATTTATAGAATCTGAGCTTGTACCTGCTCTCTTAAAGGCAAATAAAAATAGTAAGCGAGTAAGAATCTGGTCTGCAGGTTGCTCAACAGGAGAAGAGCCCTACAGTTTGGCGATGACTTTAAATAATGTATTTCCGAGCAATTGGGATGTAAAAATACTAGCAACCGATTTAGATTCTAATGTATTGGCAAAAGCACAAAAGGGTATTTACACCGCAGCGAATGTTAACGGCTTAGATGACGTGCAACTTAAGCGTTGGTTTTTAAAAAGTAAAGACGGTGAAAACTATAAAGTTAAAGATAGGCTAAAAGAGTCTATTTCATTCAAGCGTTTAAACTTATTGCAAGATTGGCCAATGAAAGGATCATTTGATCTTATTTTATGTCGTAATGTTGTTATTTACTTTGATAAAGAAACAAAAGATCAGCTTTTTAAGCGTTACGCCAATATATTAAATGAACAAGGTTATTTGTTTTTAGGTCACTCAGAAAGTATGGGAAAAGAGCATACGCAATTTAAAAATTTAGGGAAAACTATGTACCAAAAGGGACAAAATGCACGCAGAGTTTAGGCCGGTATTACCTAACTTTGAACATATTAAACGATATTGGGACTCGGGCCGAGGTAGCGTTGTTGCTAAAGTGCTTCCGGGTGAGTTTTATGTTTCTAAAAATAATGAGCTGATCTCTACAGTTCTGGGTTCGTGTATTGCGGCTTGTGTTTACGATGAAGTACTAGGGATTGGGGGCATGAATCACTTTATGTTACCAATTCAAAAGGGAGTAGAACTTAAGAATGCGCATAGTTTAAGTTGTCGGTATGGCAATTGGGCTATGGAGTATCTTATAAACGAAGTTTTAAAAAATGGTGCATCTCGCCGTAACCTAAAAGTAAAACTTTTTGGTGGGGGTAAAATTATTAGTGCGATGACTGATATAGGGCTGGGTAATATTAGTTTTGCAGCGGCGTATATTAAAGAAGAGGCATTAAATCTAGTTGCCCACGATATGGGTGGACCATGGCCACGAAAAATATTTTTTCATCCGAACACCGGTAAAGTTCATATGAAAAAACTTAAAAACCTACATAATAATACGATTGAAAAACGCGAAGTCCGTTACTTACAAAACCTTAAAAAGCAAGAAGTAGTAACTGATATAGAGCTGTTTTAGGAGTATGCATGATTAAAGTATTAATAATTGACGACTCCCCCTTAATTAGGCGTTTACTCACTGAAATATTACAGCAAGCTAAAGATATTACGGTAGTGGGGAGCGCTGAGGATCCCTACGAAGCTCGCGAAATGATAAAAAAGTTAAATCCTGATGTATTAACGCTCGACGTAGAAATGCCAAAAATGGATGGCATTAGTTTTTTAAAAAACTTAATGCGATTAAGACCAATGCCAGTAGTGATGATTTCAACACTGACCCAAAAAGGCTCTCCTATTACACTCGAGGCACTCGAATTAGGGGCTGTTGATTTTATAGCTAAGCCTACTAATAACGTAAGAGAGCAATTGAGCCAATATGCATCACTTGTTCAACAAAAGGTGCGAATAGCTGCTGGAGCAAGAGTAAGAAGCTATAAAAAAACGGTCGTCACAAATGAGCCTATTAATACCCATTCTCAATTTTTACTTAATAAAGTAATTGCGATAGGTGCTTCAACGGGTGGTACTGAGGCTATCAAAGAAGTACTTATTAAAATGCCACAAAATTGCCCGCCCATTGTAATTACTCAGCATATTCCTCCTGTGTTTAGCGCCTCATTTGCTGAGCGAATGAATCGTACATGCACGATAAATGTGAAAGAGGCTGAACATGGCGATAAGCTTAGCACTGGCTGGGCTTATATAGCACCAGGTGGTTTTCATTTAAGTATTAAAAAGCGAGGTGTTAGCTTGTATTGCCAGCTTGATGATGGCGAGCCGGTTAACAGACATAAACCTGCGGTAGATGTGCTGTTTAACTCATTAGTTGAGACAGGAGCTAAAAACGTAGTTGCAGCCATACTAACAGGGATGGGGAGTGATGGCGCAAAAGGATTACTTGCACTAAAACAAAACGGTGCGTATACCTTGGCTCAAGATGAGTACTCATCGGTGGTATGGGGTATGCCTAAGGCTGCCGCTGAGTTAAATGCAACGGACGAGATAGTTGCGCTGGATAAAATAACCCAGCGACTATTACATCAGGCAGTTAAGGTTTAGGCGCTTCAATTACCCAAGGCTGCGAAAACCAAAAATAATCACCAGGGCTAGAAATAGAAGGGGCCGTACAATTAAAACGAGATCGCCCTTTATTAAGCACCTTTGGTGAGGTTATTTCGACTGTATTTTTATTTACCCATTTTAAATCTGCTTGGCCTACGCTTGATACGTAACAGGCAAATTGGCTTTTATGAAAGTCACCCATTTTAAATTCAATTGTGAGCGTGGGTGGATTTTGTTGTGTAACGCTATCTTGATAAGTTAAATTGGTGATATTAAATGCGCGTGAGTTAAGCTTAGTAATAAGAGTTTCTAGTTTGCTGTAAAAGCCTGATGCAGGAAAACGCGGTAAGCGGCTAAAATTAGAGTCTTTATTTACAGCGCCGGAGTGCTGACCAATACCCACAAAACCAAGCTCTGTCACAAGTGCTTGCAGCTCGTTATTAAACTCACCATACGGGTATGCTAAGTATTTATAGTCGTGGCCTATTTCTTCTTTTATACGCTTTTGAGAGCTAATAATATCTTGCTTAATACGTGATTGCCATTGTGCATCGGTTTCGTTTTCAAGCTTAAGGTGTAAGTAATCATGTTGTCCGCTATGATTGGCTATTAATGCCCCTTTTTTAGATAATTCTTTGAGCTTATCCCACCCCATTACGTAGCTCATGCTCTCGTCTATTAATTTAGGATTTACAAAGATAGTGTACGGGTAGCCAAACTTTTCTAAAATAGGCGCGGCTTGTTCATAGTTATTGTTATAACCATCATCAAAGGTGATGGCGACAGTTTTATCAGGTAAGGTTTCACCTTGCTGAAGTGCGCTTATTAACTCATTAAGAGGAATAACGTTAAAGTTGTGCTCTTTTAAATAGCTCAAATGTTTAGTGAATGTATTGGCGCTAACGCTCGTTACAGCGGGTAGGGTTTCACTAACATGATGATACTGTAAAATAACGGCTGCTTGAGCCCGCACAGATACACTAATGAGGATAAATAATACTAAATGAAACAATTTCTTATACATAATAAGGCACACCATAAAAGCTTGCTGTTGTTAGCGGGTCCGATGATACTATCAAATATCACAGTGCCGTTGTTAGGAATTGTTGATACCGCTGTAATTGGGCACTTAGGAAGCGCTCATTACTTAGCGGGTATTGCCCTTGGCTCTGCAGTTATATCTATTTTATTTTGGCTGGCTGGTTTTTTAAGAATGAGCACCACGGGGCTCGTGGCACAAGCATATGGAAAAAACGATTTAACCCAACTTGCCGCTCTACTTAAACGAAGCTTATTGCTTGCAAGCGCAGTGGCTGTGCTATTAATTGTGTTATCCCCATTAATAAAGCACGCTATTGCTTACCTCTCCGCCGCCAATAGCGATGTACTTATCCAAGCGTATCAGTATTTTAGCATTCGTATTTTTAGTGCTCCAGCAGCATTGTGTAATTTAGTGTTACTGGGTTGGATGCTTGGTGTGCATTATGGTCGAGGCCCATTTTATTTATTACTCGTCACTAATATCGTTAATATAGTACTCGATATTTATTTTGTTGTTTATTTAGATTGGGCAGTTGCAGGCGCTGCGTGGGCTTCACTTATTGCTGATTATACGGCTTTAGTATTTGCACTGTTTTTAGTGGTTAAACTAGCTAAAAAACAAGACATTGATCTAAATGTACCGAATTGGTTGAGTATTAGCAAAATGGCTGAATTATTGAGTTTGAATAGAGATATATTTATTCGCTCTTTAATACTGCAATTATGCTTTAGTTTTATGACGTTTTACGCAGCGCGTATAGGCGAAACCACATTAGCTGCTAATGCTGTTTTACTTAACTTTCTAATGTTGGTGAGTTTTGCTCTTGATGGCGTTGCTTACGCGTCTGAGGCAAAAGTAGGGCAAGCTAAAGGCCAAGGAAGCGTTAAAAATATAGAGCTTTGGGTTAAAATAAGTGTATTTTGGGGCATGCTTTTTGGCGTCTTATATAGCGCTTTTTTTGCATTATTCGGCAGCGGTATAATCAAGCTTTTAACCAATGTGCCAGAGGTTATTCAAGAGGCAACACATTATTTACCATGGCTAATAGTGTTGCCTATTTTGGCCATGAGTTGCTTTTTGTTTGATGGTGTTTTTGTAGGGCTTACGCGAGCAAAGAACATGCGTAACAGTATGATACTTTCAGCTGGAGTTGGCTTTTTTGGTGTGTTTTGGGTGTTTATAGACTTGCAAAATAACGGGTTATGGCTGGCTATGAGCTGTTTTATGTTAATGCGCGGGGTTACATTAATAATTAAATATCACCACTTAAAAATAAATAATCAGCTACTGGATTAAACTAATACTAATCTGCTTATATATGGGGTCTATTTAACGATAAGGAAATTGCGCTAGAACTAGGCAAAAATTTTTGTATCTAGTTGTTCTAAATAAAAAATTTTTAACAACGTTATAGAGTGATTTAATTCGATAAATTGCCCAAATATATATGGAGGTTGGTATAAATAAATGGTTTATTTCCAGAGATCGGGGTCGTGGTGTTTAGGGCCCATATCTTTTAAAACTTGTGAAAAACGATTAGCAAAAATACCGCAGTAGCCCCAACCGGCAAAAAATAATGCGGGGAGTAAAATTATAACGCCAATTATTTGTAAGCTGTAGTGAGTGTAATACCCAATAGATATGAATATCACGGCTAGCACAAACAGTGCTAAGCCGCGAAAAA
This sequence comes from Pseudoalteromonas sp. SWYJ118, assembly GCF_015864505.1. NCBI lineage: Bacteria > Pseudomonadati > Pseudomonadota > Gammaproteobacteria > Alteromonadales > Pseudoalteromonadaceae > Pseudoalteromonas > Pseudoalteromonas sp. SWYJ118. The sequence goes on from NZ_JADYXC010000021.1 coordinate 35,019, forward strand.
AGCGCTTTAAGCTCAGCTTAGGGTTGTTCCCTAAGCGATAAATAAGCTGCTTTAGCATTTAGAAGGCCTAATAGTAAGAGTGATCGCCCGCTTCGTGCTCTGTTATATCAGCAACACCGGTGATTTCTTCAAACTTAGCTATCATTTCTTTTTCAATGCCTTCTTTTAGCGTTACATCGATCATAGAACAACCGTTACAACCACCACCAAACTGAAGTATAGCTATACCTGCAGCTGTAATTTCAACAAGGCTTACTTGACCACCGTGGTTAGCAAGTTGTGGATTTACTTCGGTTTCTAGCATGTGCTGTACACGTTCGTTTAACGATGCATCGTTACCTATTTTACGCGCCTTTGCATTTGGTGCTTTTAGCGTTAACTGAGTACCCATTTTGTCGGTAACAAAATCGATTTCAGCTTCTTCTAAAAATGGAGCACTTTCTGCATCTACAACGGCATCAAAACCGTTAAAGTTTAGGCGAATATCGCTCGCTTCTACAGCGTCTTCTGGACAATAAGACACACCACATTCCGCTTGTGATGAACCAGGGTTTACAACAAACACACGAATATTGGTTTGTTGTGATTGATCTGCTAATAGTTTAGCAAAATGCGCTTGCGCTGTTTCGGAAATAGAAATCATAAAACCATCTATACTTGACTAAATTACTCGGATACTGCGTATCATACTCCGCTCATCGTGTTGCGGCTAGTGTTGAGCGTAAAAAGTTGGCATCTATTTTAAGCAATGGTAGCGTGCAAACAACGAACATTTTTTGAGTGATTTATATGCGTTTGGTATTAACATTAATGGTGGTGTTGCTTAGCTTTTCAAGTGTAGCTAAGCCACTTTCGTATTATTTTGAACAAGATGTAAAATTTGACCCTTCAATTCCTACTCCTGAGCAAGTACTCGGTTACGAAGTAGGAGAGTGGCACGTGAGACACGATCAGCTCGTACGTTATATGGAAATACTTGCTGATAAAAGCGACCGTATAAATTTTGAGGTGATTGGCCGCACGCATGAACAACGCCCGTTAGTAATGCTAACAATTACTGCTGCTGATAAGTTATCAAGCATAGAGCAGACACGCCAAGCTCACTTAGCACGCTTAAGTAATAACAGTAGTAAAGCACAAGACGATCCTGCCGTTGTATGGATGGGGTACAGTGTTCATGGTAATGAGTCATCAGGTAGTAACTCATCTTTGCTGGTGGCATATTACTTAGCTGCTGCACAAGGTACTGAAATAGATGAGCTATTAAATAACACGGTTATTTTACTCGATCCTTCACTTAACCCAGATGGCTTAGCGCGTTTTGCTAATTGGGCCAACAGTAATCGAGGCATGAACTTATCAAGTGACCCTAAAACCCGTGAACATGTTGAAAACTGGCCAAGTAGTCGTACCAATCATTACTGGTTTGATTTAAATCGTGACTGGTTATTACTACAGCATCCTGAATCGCGTGCGCGTATTGCCAAATTTCATCAGTGGAAACCAAATATTTTAACTGACTTTCATGAGATGGGTCCAAACAGCAGTTACTTTTTTCAACCAGGTATTCCAAGTCGTAAGCACCCTATAACACCTGATGAAAATGTTACCTTAACAAAGACAATTGCCAACTATCATGCAAAAACCTTAGATGAAAACAATGCACTTTATTTTACAGAAGAAAGCTTTGACGATTTTTACTATGGAAAAGGCTCAACTTACCCAGATGTAAATGGCGGCATAGGCATTTTATTTGAACAAGCAAGTTCTCGCGGACATATTCAAGACACCATAAATGGACCTTTGAGCTTTCCTTTCACTATTAAAAATCAACTGTTAACGAGTTTATCTACCTTTAAGGCAGCAGTTGATAACCGCCAAGCATTACTTGATTACCAGGCTAAGTTTTACAATCAAGCTACTGATTTAGCCAGCGATGAAAGCTTTGAAGGTTATGTTGTTGAAGGTGCAAGCGACAACACCCGTATTATGCACTTTTTAGAATTGTTAAAGCAGCATCAAGTTAACGCTTACCCACTTACTAAATCATTAAAAGCAGATGGTAAGAATTTCAGTACACATAGCTATTTTGTAGCATTAGCACAACCACAATATCGTTTGGTAAAAGCGATTTTTAGTGAGCAAAAAAACTTTGCCGATAATACTTTTTACGATGTATCTGGCTGGACATTAGCGCATGCGTTTAATTTGCCATTTTCTAAAGTTAAAAGTAGTTGGGGATTAAAGGTTGCTGATAAAGCATGGGAAAAAGTAGCAACCCCATCATTTTCTTCACTCACCGAAGGTTACGCATTTGGTTTTTCGTGGGATGATTATTTAGCACCTAAAATGTTAAATAGCTTATTACAGCAAGGTATAAAAGCACGTGTAGCGCTAAAAGCATTAACGGCTAAATCAACATCAGGAGAAATTAATTTTAAACCTGGAAGTATTATTATACCGGCTGGACTACAAACAAATACAGATTGGATTACCTTGCTAAATAAAGCACAAAATGAGTTTGGTATTGCAATCAAACCTATTACATCAGGTTTAACAAGCAAAGGAGCCGATTTAGGGTCGCGATCAATGGCGGTTGTTAGTGCTCCAAAAGCACTGCTTATTGGCGGGCAAGGCGCAAGCCAGTACGAAGTCGGCGAAGTGTGGTATTACCTAGATCGCTTTGTAGGTGTTGCACCAACAATTGTTGAAATGAATCGCTTTAGTTCACTCGAGTTAAGTGACTACAGTCATATTGTGCTTGCTCACGGCAATTACAATAGCTTATCTGATGCCGACAAAGTGGCTATTAAAAGCTGGGTAAGAAAAGGCGGCGTTATTTGGGGTCACAAAGGCGGCGCTAAATTTTTAGCTGATCAGCAATTACTCAAAGCAAGCTATCTATCACGACAAGATGTAGCAAGTGCATTTAAAACGACAGGTTTAAGTTATGGCGATAAAGATCATTTAGCAGGACGTCAACGCATTGCAGGTGCTATTTTTAATACTAATGTAGATTTAACTCATCCGCTTACATTTTCACTTAAGCGTAATACATTGCCCGTATTCAAAAACAGTACTTGGTTGCTAGAAGCTTCCGATGCTCCGTTCGTAAATGTACTTACCTACACTAAAAATCCATTATTGGCAGGCTTTACCGATGCCGTTAATGTTGAGCAAGTTGCTGGCGGCGCAGGCTTAATTGCTCACTCATACGGACGAGGTACAGTAATAGGCATGACCGATGACCCTGTATTTAGAGGTTACTGGTATGGGACTAGTCGACTACTAAGCAACGCTTTATTTTTTGGCCATACGTTTCGTGCAAATGGCGAATAATACTAATTCGCTTAAATTAAGTGATCTATTTTGAGGATGGAAAAACGTGTTGATAGCTAGGCAAAAAATTCGCTATTTAGTTGTTCTCGGCAATTGCTCCTGCATTGCTCTACCTTCTGCATCCATGCAGTCGTAAATGAGAATTTTTTAACTCAGGTAGCGACACGTTTAGCCCCGTAAAATGATTAAGTATTATTGCGGATTGGTATAATACTTTTTAATAATTAAATAGGCGTTAAGCAAGTTGTAAAAGCCCACACTTGTTTAGCGCCTGCTTGTTTTAGTGCACTAGTAGCTGCGTTTAATGTTGCCCCTGTCGTCATCACATCATCAACAATAGCGACTGTTTTACCGCCCATATCCTCTGTACAAATAAAGGCATTTTTTAAGTTTTTAATACGCTTTGCTTTAGATAGCTCCGACTGAGCTTGTGTTTTTTTATTGCGAATAAGTACGTTACTCACTGATGCGTAATTAGCTAAACATGGTTGCCAAACTTGGCTTACCTGATTAAACCCGCGAGTAATGAATCGGCTTTTATGAAGAGGTAAAATAATAAAGGTATCTGGCAAAGTAGGGCTTTGCTCAAAAAACTGCGTTAATTGTTTTTGTATAACTTGCTGCAATGCCTTTTTATAATGAATTTGATTATTAAATTTTAGCCTTTTAAGCCAATGTTCAAAGGGAGGTTGATAAAAAGCACAGGCAAATAATTTATCAAACTCGCAATTAGGAAACATCTCAACAATATCGGGTCGATGCAGTAAATTCTTATGCTTACTAAAATCAAACAATGGTAAATCTTCAAGGCAATAATCACAAAGCCCTAAAGAGGTCGTAATCGTATTTTGACATTGCACGCAATAAGAGGGAAATAACCAATTTAAAATGGCTTGCTTCACTGACTCGCTCCTTGCATTGCAATCGCCTTTTTAAACGTTATGATGAGCCTAAGTTTGGTAAAGGTTAGGCAAATATGCAAAATGAGTTAGTGTTATTACATGGTTGGGGAATGAATCAGGGCGTATGGCAGTTAGTACAGCCAGAACTTGAGTTTTTATATTCAGGAAGTGTACGTAGCCTTGACCTACCTGGGTTTGGTAATAGCCATGTTTGCCCAAGCCCTTATACTTTGCATGATGCAGCAGAAACTTTAAGTAAGCAATTAAAGCCGAAGAGCATTTTAATGGGGTGGTCGTTAGGTGGATTGTTTGCACTTTATATTGCTAAGCATTGGCCTGAAAAAGTATCAAAAGTTATTTTAATTGCATCGACTCCTTTCTTTGCTGAGGCAGATAATTGGCCCGGAATAAAAGCGAATGTATTGGCGCAGTTTAAAGAGCAGTTAGTTAATCATCGAGAAAAAACAATAGAGCGCTTTTTAGCTATTCAAGCGATGGGTAGCGAGTCGGCGCGTGATGATATAAAGCTGCTTAAACAATTACTAAATCAGTACAGCGCACCACAAAGCGACGCCCTGAGTGCTGGTTTAGATATTTTACAAAACGACGATTTACGTGATTTATTTGCTCATTGCCCAGTACCTATCAAAGGAGTATTTGGCCGACTTGATGCCTTAGTGCCTTATAAAGCAATTAGTGAAATGTCAGTACTAAATACTGAGTTTGAATACGAGGTGCTAGATAAAGCGTCGCACGCGCCATTTATTTCTCATAAAAGTGAGTTTTTATCTGTCGTTAAATCAATGCTTTAAAATAGAGCTAAGAATAGCGCTGTTTAAAGCTTTATTTTGAGCAGAACCTGAGCGATAATTAAACAATGTTTACTTGGTGGAGGTTTTAATATGCCAATCGGATCTGTATTTAATAGTGGTGTAGAAGGGTTTAATCGAGCTAGCCAAGGTATTGAAAAGGCCAGTGCTGAGATTAACCGTGCCAGTATAGAACAGCAAGATGACGCACAATTAGCGCAGCAACGTCAGCTTACAGCAGCACGCCCTGAAGAAGCTATTACCGCACCTGTAGCACAGCCAGCTCGTGTTGATGAAGCGCTTGTTAACTTAAAAGTTGAAGAGTTTAATGCCAAGGCAAATACGCAATCAATTCAAACGGCCGATGATGTACTTGGCACGTTAATCGATATTAAAGTTTAGTATTATGAATATTGTCACGCCATTTCCGTCTATCAATATAAACACTGCAAATGTTTATACGGAAACTGCACGGCGTGACAACCAACTACGCGAAGTTATTCCGGCTCCCGCATCTAGTAGCGCAAGTAATACAGAAACCAAAGCGCAAAGTGATGCTGAAAAAGCAAAATTGCCAGGTAGTAGCGATGGTGCGACGTATAACGCAACGGGAAAAATAGCAGACGAAAAGTCAGTTCAGCAGCGCGATGGAAACTCAGAAAATCCTGAGGGCTCTGAAGAAGAAAGTGAAGCAATCGAGAAAAAAGAATCTGAGCAAGAAGAGCTGCAATTAGAACAAGAACAACAACAAATTACAGAGCTAAAAGCACGAGATACTGAAGTACGAATACACGAGCAAGCGCACGCTTCTGTAGGTGGGCAACATGCTGGCTCGCCAAGCTATGAGTATCAACGTGGCCCAGATGGTACTAACTACGCAGTTGGCGGAGAAGTACAAATAGATGTATCTGAAGTTCCGGGTGATCCGCAAGCGACTATAGACAAAATGCAAACGGTACGTGCTGCGGCATTGGCGCCTGCAGAGCCTTCGGGAGCTGATCGCTCTATTGCTGCAGATGCTACGCAAAAGCTAGCAGCGGCTCAATCTGAGCTTGCACAACCTGAAAAAGAAGACGACGAAGACGCAAAAAGTAAGCTTGAAGCTTCATTCTCTAGCGATGAAAGCAGCGATACAAAAACAGCTAAAAGTGATGAGCAAACACGTGATGCCGATGTTGAGGCACGGGCGGGGCGTATTGCTAACTTTTATCAAATGGCTACATCGCCAGCGAGCCAAAGTAGTTTTTCAGCGTTAAGTTAATAATTTAGTAAAACGTAACCACAAAAAAACCGCTTACGCGGTTTTTTTCGTTTTAGCTTAGCTGTACAACTATTATTTTTTCACTTTAGCATTAGCGAACGCATCGGCAAATGCATTACCCATTAACGCATTACCGTTGTCACGTTTAGGCTTTGCAGCGCGAGGTTGCGAATTATTAGCACGTGCTTGTGGCTTTTGCGTAGCTGGCGCTGCTGACTTATTACTTGTGTCAATGTCGTCATCTAAGCGCATAGTAAAGCTTATACGTTTACGTGCAGCGTCTACTTCAACAACTTTAACCTTTACAATATCACCAGCTTTAACAACTTCACGCGGATCTGATATAAATTTATTCGTGATTGCTGAAATATGCACTAAACCATCTTGGTGAACACCTACATCAACAAACGCACCAAAGTTAGCAACGTTTGAAACCACGCCTTCTAAAATCATACCTGGTTTTAGGTCACTAATTTTTTCAACACCGGCTTTAAACTCAGCTGTTTTAAATTCAGGACGAGGATCTCGACCTGGTTTATCAAGCTCAGTAATAATGTCGGTAACGGTTGGTAAGCCAAACTTTTCGTCAGTGTAATCGTTAGCAGCAAGTTTAGTTAAAAAGTCGCTGTTACCAATTAGGTTACTGACATCTACGCTATTGCGTTCACAAATACGTTTAACAACAGGATAAGCTTCAGGGTGAACTGATGAGTTATCTAGAGGATCGCTACCATTGTTAATACGTAAAAAACCAGCCGCTTGTTCAAATGCTTTTGGCCCTAAACGCTCAACCTTTTTAAGCTCACTACGTTTAGTAAATGTGCCGTTAGCATCGCGATAATTAACGATATTTTGCGCTAATGTTTTGTTCAAACCAGATACGCGTGTAAGTAGCGGTACCGATGCCATGTTTAAATCTACGCCTACTGAGTTTACACAGTCTTCAACAACTGAAATAAGACTTTGGCCTAATTGGCTTTGCGATACATCGTGTTGGTATTGGCCAACACCAATTGATTTTGGCTCAATTTTAACAAGTTCAGCAAGAGGATCTTGAAGGCGGCGCGCAATAGAGACAGCTCCTCGTATAGAAACATCTAAATCTGGGAATTCATTAGCTGCAAATTCAGAAGCTGAGTAAACCGATGCACCCGCTTCGCTAACCATAATTTTACTAAGCTTAAGTTCGCTGTTTGCTTTCATAAGCTCAGCAACCAACTTATCTGATTCGCGTGATGCAGTACCGTTACCAATCGCAATTAGCTCAACTTTATGCTGACGACAAAGTTGCTCTAACGTACGCACTGATTTATCCCAATGATTTTGTGGTGCATGAGGGAAAATAGTTTGTGTAGCTAGTAATTTACCTGTGCTATCAACAACGGCAATCTTACAGCCAGTACGAAGGCCTGGATCAAGACCTAAAGTAGTACGAGGGCCTGCAGGTGCTGCCATTAATAAATCTTTTAAGTTTTTAGCAAATACGTCGATTGCACCAGCTTCTGCTTTTTCGCGCATTGCTGCAAAAAATTCATTCTCTAGGTGTAATCCTAACTTAATTTTCCACGCCCATTGCACAACGTTTAATAACCAAGGACTTGCCACTTTATATTTAATATCTAAACGGTAATGGTCAGCAATCATGTTGGCACATAGTTGCGCTGAATTTTCAGCGCTAGGCTCTGGATTAACATTTAACTGAAGTACACCTTCATTTCGGGCTCTAAGCATAGCAAGCGCGCGGTGAGAAGGTACTTTTTTGAGAAGTTCTTGATGCTCAAAGTAGTCACGATATTTTGCACCCGCTTGCTCTTGGCCTTTAATTACAGTGCTTTCAATTGCGCCGTTTTGGCTTATGTGGCTTCTAAATTTAGCAAGTAATTTTGCGTCTTCAGCAAAGCGCTCCATCAAGATAAATTTAGCGCCTTCGAGTACCGCTTTTGTATCTGCGAAACCTTTTTCAGCATTTACAAACTGCTCTGCTTGTTGCTCTGGGTCAAGGTTAGCATCTTTAAATAGTGCATCTGCAAGAGGCTCTAAACCAGCTTCAATTGCTATTTGGCCTTTAGTACGGCGCTTAGCTTTATAAGGTAAGTATAAATCTTCAAGTTCAGTTTTACTTTGTGCATTAGTTATATCGGCACTTAGCTCTGGCGTTAATTTATTTTGCGATTCGATGGTCGATAAAATAAAACTACGGCGCTCTTCTAGTTCACGTAAATACGATAAACGCTGCTCTAAAAGGCGTAATTGGGTGTCGTCTAGGCCGCCGGTAACTTCTTTTCTGTAGCGGGCAATAAAAGGAACAGTTGCGCCTTCATCAAGTAATTTTGTAGCTGCAACAACCTGTTGCTGCTGTGCGTTTAACTCACCGGCTAAACGTGCAGAGATATCGCTCATGCAAAAACCTTTTTATACAATAAAATAAGACCAGAAGCGTGTTACTGGCGCCGTTAATTGCTTGAATAATATCACAGGAGGTAGTAATAAAAAGCTCTTAAAGCAAGCTATTTCACTTGCTTTAAGATGGTTGGGAGGGGAGTAAATAAATTCAACTAAAAGAGCGCCCTAGTGAGGATGCTCAATGTTTTCTAATACTTCACTGAAAGAGTGAGCAATAGGGCTAATATGTAGTGGAATATGTAATGTTTTAGCTATTTGGCGAGCTGAAATTAAACCACAAATTTCGCTACTTGCTGTTGTTACTAATAAAAACATTACACCTTGATGCTCCATTGTTTGCAGCGCATCACCAATACATGCATAGCTTAAACTTTGCATGCTTACACCTGTAAGTCGGCTAATTGGCGTCATAATATCGCGCAAGCTTACTTCACTTCGTGGGGTATTTAAACGCTCTGCAATAATAGTAATTTTAGAGCTTTGTAAATCGGCGCTAGAAACAAGACCAATCAATTTTTGGTTCTCGTCGGTTACTAAAACAAAATCAGATTGTTGTGCACTAACTTGTTTAAGTGCATCTGTAATCGTTGTTGTATGCTCTGCACGAATGGGCGTTTTTTGAGTAAAGTTATTTACCATTTTTAGCGCTGGAGATGATAAATCAATCAATGGTTGGTCATCTGCAAATGTGCTTGCAATAACGCCGTGAGAAACATTTTGAGTACGTAATTCTTTAAAGTTAGACATAGTAGTCACCTTAGTAGTTATAAAATTTAATTAAGTTGTAAAATAATGAATTAAATTAAATAGCTAGGTGGTCCGCGTTGGTACGCAGTGCTAAAAGGTCTGTTTAGGTTGGTGCTCTTATAAAAAGAATCTACGACATTAGGAAGTGGTTGAGGCGACCTAAAGGTAATAGTATTAACGTGAGAGTCTACGTCAAAATCGAGGTTTGCTTGGTCAGGAATGTCACAAGCAATAAAGTGATTAGATAGTTTAGCGTTATCAAGGTTTACTTCAGTGTTACTGGCATGCAGCGTCAAACTTACACTCATTAAAAGTGCAAACAATACGGCATTATTTAATATGCGCTGTACTATGTTTGACATAACCACGACCTTAATTAACTGCTTTCAAATTAAACAAATCAACTTGAATAATTCAGTTATAGCTTATCGGTTTAATTTACACAATCAAAAGTTAACATGATCTGAATCAAAACTTTTTATTTCTTTTTTTGGTAATCGATACTGTTTACATACCACTGTTTTTTACCCTGAGGAGTAGGTACCTCAAAATCGTCATCTACTTGTTTTTTAATCAGCGCCCGCGCCATAGGTGAGTCTATCGATATGTAATCTTTTCGGTCGTAAATTTCATCAGGTCCGACAATTCTGAATTTTTTAGTTTCACCTTCTTCGTTTTCAATTTCGACCCATGCACCAAAAAACACTTTTCCATCTTGAACGGGAGAGTAGTCGATGATTTTTAAATCAGGTATGCGTTTGCGTAAATAGCGTACACGACGGTCAATTTGGCGTAACAAACGCTTGTTATATTGATAGTCTGCGTTCTCAGAGCGATCTCCGAGGCTGGCTGCCCAGCTAACTATTTTTGTTACTTCTGGGCGTTTAACGTTCCATAGTTGGTCGTGTTCTTGTTGTAATTGTAAGTAACCTTCGCGGGTGACTAAATTTGTTTTCATGGTGAATTCTTTATTAACTCTAATGGTGTGCACGTTATTAAATTTGCCAAAACTTGTCGAGCGTAAAATGTAATAAAGTACGAGTAAGTAAGCTTTGAAATGTTCAGTAACAATCTAAGCAAGTAATTAGTTTTTGATTATTAAGTTTTTCATTTATATTAACTAGTAATTGGATATAAAAATAAGAAAGAGATTATGGGACACGAAACCACAAAAGTATTAGTTGTTGATGACGATATGCGCTTACGCAGTTTGCTTGAACGTTATTTAGTAGAGCAAGGCTTTATTGTTAGAACCGCAGGAAACTCGGAGCAAATGGATAGACTCCTAGAGCGAGAAAACTTTCACTTAATGGTTCTCGATTTAATGCTCCCAGGCGAGGATGGCTTATCTATTTGCCGCCGTCTACGCCAAAAAGAAAATGAAATTCCTATCGTTATGCTTACTGCAAAGGGCGACGAAGTAGATCGCATTATTGGCCTTGAACTTGGCGCTGACGATTACATTCCAAAACCATTTAATCCACGAGAGCTACTTGCTCGCATAAAAGCCATTTTACGTCGCCGAGCAAAAGAAGTACCAGGCGCACCTGCTGCTGAAGAAAACTTAATCGCTTTTGGTAAATTTACGCTTAATTTGGCAACGCGCGAAATGAGTGAAGGGGATAAAACAATATCGCTTACCAGTGGTGAGTTTGCAGTGCTTAAAGCGCTTGTTTCGCATCCACGTGAGCCACTTAGTCGCGATAAGCTAATGAACTTAGCGCGTGGCCGCGATTACAGTGCGCTTGAGCGAAGCATTGATGTGCAAGTGTCGAGACTTCGCCGCATGATCGAAGTAGATGCTGCCAATCCACGATATATTCAAACCGTTTGGGGTTTGGGGTATGTGTTTGTTCCCGACGGTGAAAAGTAATATTTATGGGCATGTTTCCGCGCAGTGCTTTTGGACAAACTGTTTTTTTAGTGGCGGCTCTGCTGCTCATAAATCAAATAGTGTCTTATGTTACGGTTAGTTTTTATGTTGTAAAACCAACCATTGAGCAAGTTAACTTGATGCTTGCTAAGCAAATTAAAACAGTATTTATTGACTGGGAAGATGGCGTTGAAATAAACGACGAAGTATCTGCAAAGTTTTTTGAAATTACCGGCATTGAAGTCATGACTCAGCGAGAAGCGATGCGTCAAGGGCTTGGGCAAAGCCGCGAATATTCTATGCTATCGCGCAGCATGACTGAGCAACTTGGTGGTTATTCTCGTGTACGTATTAGCCAAACTGATCCGTTGATTTATTGGGTTGAAGCACCGCAAGCGCCAGGTTATTGGGTAAAAGTACCGCTTAAAGGCTTTAAAGAGAACAACTTAGAGTTTTTAACTTTTTACTTATCAAGTATTGGCTTTTTAAGTGTGCTGGGTGGGTGGTTGTTTGCAAGGCACCTTAATAGACCATTAAAAGCACTGCAACAAGCTGCAGTGAAAGTGGGTAAAGGCGACTTTTCTACCAAGTTAGAAGAACAAGGCTCAACAGAAGTAATAGAAGTAACGCGCGCGTTTAACCAAATGTCGCGCGGAATTGCTGCACTTGAAAACGACCGCCGTTTACTAATGGCCGGTGTATCTCATGATTTACGTACGCCGCTTACGCGTATCCGTTTAGCCACCGAAATGATGGTTGATGAAGACGACTATCTCCGTGAAGGTATTATTTACGATATAGAAGACATGAACGGGATTATTGATCAGTTTATTGAGTATCTACGCCACCATAAACGTGAAGAACTAAGTTGCGAGGATATAAATGCTTTAGTTGCCGAAGTTGTTAATTCTGAGCTTCAGCATCAACGTACTATTACGTTTAAAAGTAATCCAAATATAGGCAATATACCATTAAGTTCTGTTGCTATTAAGCGTGTAATTACCAATATGATTGGTAATGCACTGCGTTATTCTGAGGGCGATATTGAAGTACTTAGCTATTTTAATTCAAACAAAAAATACGTGGTTATTGCTGTAAACGACAGTGGCCCCGGCATTCCTGAAAATGAATTAGAGTCTGTTTTTGAGCCATTTAAACAAGGCGATGCAGCTCGCGGCAGTGAAGGTAGCGGCTTAGGTCTTGCTATTATTAAGCGTATTGTTGATATGCACGACGGTAAAGTAAAGCTAGAAAACCGCCCAGAAGGCGGTTTAAGTGCACAAGTATACTTGCCAATAAAGGTATCAACCCCTGCATAGTAAATTCAGGGGGCCCATTATATTAAAGTGCTTTAAAACGAATAGCTGTACCGCCACTAGTGGCTAATTTAAGCATTAGTTTATCGCTTGCAGTTACAACACGTTTTTCGATAGCTAGATCGTACGGATTGTTTTTCCACTCTGCGCTTTTACCATCTTTATAAATTTGTGCTTCAAACTTTTTGCCTTGCTCTAAAAAGTCGAGTTTTACCTCAACAGTTCTGGCTTTTTCGTCAGTAACAGCACCTAGGTACCAATCATTTCCTGAGTATTTAGTGCTTTTACGCTCTTTACGAGCGAATACAATAAAGTCGCCTACTTCACCATCAATAGCAATACTTTGCTGCCAATCTGTTGGTACGTCTTGAATGAATTGAAACGCATCGGGCTTAGCCAAATAGTTTTTAGGTAAGTCGGCAGCCATTTGAATTGGGCTATACAAAACAACATAAAGTGCGAGTTGTTTGGCGAGTGTGGTTTGTGGGCGGTTTGTATCGCCTCCTAAACCATTAAAGCTCATATCAAAAATACCTGGCGTAAAGTCCATTGGTCCTGCAAGCATGCGGGTAAAAGCAAGCATTGGTACATGCTCTGGTGGGTTAGGTGGTGAACCCCATGCATTATACTCTTGTCCGCGTGCGCCTTCGCGCGCAATCCAGTTTGGATAAGTACGGCGCAGGCCTGTATCTTTAATTGGCTCGTGAGTATTAATGCTAATTTTATGCTTAGCCGCAAGTTTTACGTTATAAAGGTATTCGTTAACCATAAACTGGCCGTCATGCCATTCGTGGCGAGCAATACCGTTTTTGTCTATACGTTTTATATTTCCGCCATCGGCTACATAACCTGTTTTTACTTGGCTTACGTTTGATTTTTCGTAAAGGGCAAAAGCATCTTCCATTTGGTCACGGTAGTTGCTTACATTGCCTGATGTTTCATGGTGGCCAATGAGCTGTACGCCTTTTTCTTTGCCGTATTGAGTTAGTGCTGCTATATCAAAGTCGTCGTACGGTTTGGTAAAGTTAAATACATCGCCATTAAAATACCAATCGCCATCCCAACCAATATTCCAGCCTTCAACGAGTACGCCATCAAAACCATACTGCGCTGCAAAATCCATATAGTATTTTGTGGTTTGCGTAGTGGCGCCGTGTTTTTTACCGCTACCCCAAGTTTGCGTGTTTATATGCATACCCCACCAAATACCCACGTATTTGCCAGGCTTAGCCCACGACACGTCACCGAGTTTATTAGGCTCGTTTAGGTTTAGTATTATATCTGAATTAACTAAGCCAACAGCGCTGTCGGCTATTTGAATGGTGCGCCATGGTGTTTTAAAAGCACCTTGTTTTTTAACTGCAACACCATCTGACCACGGTGTTAAATCGGCAGTGAACGTACCAGAGCGGCGTTGATTAAGCACCATGCCTGCGTAATCAACAAGTGCGGCTTCATGAATACTAATATGAGTACCGTCACTTGTTTTAAACGTAAATGGTGTGTGAGCTAGTGGAGCTTCGTTAAGTGGAGTAGTGTTGTAAACATATTCGTAGCGGTTCCAGCCACGAGCAGGTATCCACCATGCTGTTGCATCATGGCTATTGTTTATTGCAAATTCAGTCAACTCTTTGGTTATTTCTGTATGTTCGAACCCGGCTTGTTGTGGTACTTCGTATCGAAAACCTACACCACTATCAAATGCTTTAAATCGAATAGTGTAGGTACCTTTATTTGGCTCGTTTTTTGTAAAGGTAACGGCTACTTCGTTATATTCGTCAATAACGTTTTGGCGTTCGCCCCAAGGTTGTTGCCACTGCGAGTTAACGCTTTGTTGTTCAATGCTTTTAATTTTAAAGCCGTCGCTAAAAGCTGCTTGTGTTTTAAATTCAAACCCCAGTAAAGATTTGTTTATAACCGCTTTGTTTTTAAATTTTATAGCGTAGCTTGGCGTGTTGTTTTCGTCAGAGATGCTTACTGTTATTTGTGTGTCTGGCGATTTTAGCTCTACGGTTTGTCCGTAGCTATTACTAGCAAAGGCTAAAAGCACAAGTGCTGGTATTCTCATGGTATGTCCTTAGATGAGTCGGTGGTGACATCTAAGGATAATGACTGTTGATGATTAATACGACTGCTTACATACGTATTCAATGTTTTAAAAAATAGAAAGAATTTGGTGGCTTAATCGGTCTATAATGTAAACAAATTGATAATAGCGACAAGAAAATGATAAAAAGCTTACTTTATGTATTTTTACTAAGTGTTAGTACTGGAGTTTTTGCAGCAAATATTACAATTAAAAATGCGAACAATGACCCATTACCTAATGCTGTTGTGTGGTTAACTGCAGGAGATTCCTCTAGCGTTATTCCTCCAGTAGCACCTTATGCGATGACCCAGCAAAATCGAGAATTTAAGCCGCGTATTTTAGTTGTCCCAAAAAATGCAAAGGTGGAGTTTCCGAATGCGGACTCTATCATGCACCATGTTTATTCATTTTCTAAAGCCAAAACGTTCGAATTAAAGCTATATAAAGAGCATCCCAAAGCCCCCATTACTTTTGACCAAACGGGTGTGGTTGAGCTTGGCTGTAACATTCACGACTGGATGTTAGGTTATATTGTGGTGGTAGACAGTACTATTTTTGCTATTACTGATGAAAACGGGAATGTTGATTTAAATGCCAACGCAGGCGAATACACGTTAAGTGTTTGGCATTCTGGGTTTAGTGATATTAGTAAGGTTGAATCTCAAACTATTACTGTGGCTACTAACCCTATCACTTATAAAGTAAAGCAGGAAATTGCGGAGCAAATTGACTTTGCTACGGATGAATTTGATGACTATTAATCGCTTAATGAGGCTGGCATTTTTAGCCGGTGCTTTATGTTTTAGTAATGCATTGTATGCACAAGTAAAAGGCTTGATACAAATTAGAGCCGTGCAGGGGGACGATATACGTAGCTTCCAAGAGGGCGGTCTTGGGCTATATCGGCACGATACTAAAAGCGACGAACTTATTTTATCCCAAGGTATTTTAGATTTTAATGTTGATTTAGCATCTAGTTGGTCGGCTCATGGGGTGTTAAATGCGAATCAAGATCCTGACGTTGGCCTTGGTTTTACGCAGGCTTATATAAAGTATCAGCCGCTATCTAACAGCAACTATAAATGGCACATGCGCGTGGGGGGTTTTTACCCACTTATGTCGCTTGAAAATCCTGATATAGGGTGGACTTCTCCTTATAACTATACAAACTCAGCTATTAATAGCTGGATAGGCGAGGAAGTACGCACTGTTGGCGCAGAGGTAACTATTAAGCGCCCAGCAAAACGTTTTAACAGCGCTCATAGCTTTAGTTTTGTAGGTGCTACATTTAAAGGCAATGATCCTGCCGGTACTTTACTTGCGTGGCGTGGTTTTGCATTACACGATAGACAAACTACATTTAACGAAAGTATTAAATTTGCGCCTATAGCGGCATTAAATGCATACGAATTACGTTGGCAGGCTAATCAGGTTTTACCGTTTGAAGAAGTAGACGGTCGTTTTGGCTATTACGCTGGCGTACATTGGGATTACTTAAAAAAATCACAATTTCGAATTTATTATTACAACAATAATGGCGACCCAACCACACTTAATATTAGTACAGGGCAGTATGCTTGGGATACTCGCTTTACAAGCGCCGCTTGGCTTTATAAGTTTAATAGTAAAACACGTTTAATAGCACAGGTACTTAATGGTAAAACTGAAATGGGCAGTAACGCATTAATTGATAATGCTTTTTATAGCCATTATTTAATGCTGAGCCATAAAGAAGGCAAACATCGAGTTTCAGTACGTTATGATTATTTTAAAGTTACTGACAACGACACAACCGCGTTTGACCCTAATGCAAGTAATGGGGAAGGCTTAACCGCAACATGGCGCTACCAGCTCACTAATAAACTACAAATAGGGGTTGAAGGTTCTGCACTTAAAAGTGCTGCAAAAAATAGAGAGCCAATTGGATTTAATGAACGAATCTCGCAGCAGCAAATAATGCTAAATGCGCAATGGCGTTTTTAAAAGCATAAAAAAGGGAGCATTTAAATGCTCCCTTTTTAGTTTAATAAAATTGGTATAGATTATTTTTTATCGAATGCGCGTTTCATGTAGTTAGGTGTAGCGAGTGCACCATGGTGAATACCGTTGTTATAGTACTCGCTGTGCTGTGCAATATTTGCAGCTGCATCTTCTCTAAAACCGTCAAATGCTTGTGATTTACGTGCAAGTGTTACTGACCATAAACCGCTTGGGTAAATTGGTTGTGGAAATGGTAATGTTTGTAAATCGTTAAAGCCTACGCTTAACATTGCTTCGCGCATTTCAACTAATAGTGGCATGTGCATAAGTGGTGATTCACTTTGTTGTACTAAAATACCACCTGGGCGCAGTGCATCTAAACAGCTTGTGTAAAACGCATGGTTAAATAAACCCTCACCTGGACCTACCGGATCTGTGCCATCAACAATCACTACGTCGATAGATTCGCCAGCGGCTTCGCGCATGTATTTAATACCGTCGTCAAACATAACAGTTGCACGGGCGTCGTTATTAGATTCACAAAGCTCTGGGAAGTATTTTAACGACATTTGCGTTACTACTTCGTCGATATCTATTTGCGTTACAGTTTCTACGCCTGGGTGTTTTAATACTTCGCGTAAAGTACCGCAGTCGCCGCCGCCAATAATAACGACGTTTTTAGGGTTTGGATGCGCTAAAAGTGCAGGGTGGCTGATCATCTCATGATAAAAGAAGTTTTCGCGGGTTGTTACCATAGTACACCCGTCGATGATCATTAAATTACCAAAGTCTGTGGTTTCAAACATTTCTACCTTTTGAAAAGGAGACTGTTTTTCATCTAACTTTTTATTAATACGTAATGAAAATGCGCTGCCATCGCGGTCGCTAGTTTCAGTAAACCACTTACTTTGATCTAAATTTGCCATAGTTACTATTACACTTTTTAGGTTGAGTATGAAAAAGGGGCAATTCTGCCAGTGCTTGGCGTTTTGCTCAATGACATTTTAACTGATTTGACGAATAAAGTTAGTTAGGAGTGAGTGAAAGTTCAATTTTTGTTAGCCTAGTGGATAGTGACGTATTAAAATGCGCCTTTATACCTAATTGACTAAAGAAGAGTTGCCATGACCTGGGGTTTAGAAACAGCACGCGCCACTTATAACGTTGCTCATTGGAGTGATGGTTATTTTGATATTAACGCACAAGGCGAACTGGTGGCTTACCCAGATGGCGACCAAACAAAACCGGCCATTTCTTTAACGCAATTAACTGAGCAGTTTAAGCAACAAGGTTTAACGTTGCCGGTTTTAGTACGCTTTACCGATATTTTAAAAAATCGTGTAGACACCCTTACTAACGCGTTTACGCAGGCGCGAGCAAATCGCGAATATAACGGAAAATACACCTGTGTTTACCCAATTAAAGTAAATCAACAACGTTCTGTAGTAAGTAAACTATTAGCGCATCCAAGCGGGCTTGTTGGCCTAGAAGCAGGCTCAAAGCCAGAACTTATGGCTATTTTGGGTGTAGCAAAAGAGCCAATCACAATAGTGTGTAACGGCTATAAAGACAGTGAGTTTTTACGCTTAGCGTGTATTGGTCAAGCAATGGGCCACAGCGTAAAAATTGTGGTAGAAAAGCTTTCAGAACTGACCACACTACTTGAAGAAATAGACAACCTAGGCATTGAACCGGCTATTGGTATTCGCATTCGCCTAAACTCAGTAGGCAAAGGCAAGTGGCAAAACACGGGCGGCGAAAAAGGCAAGTTTGGTTTAACAGCAGGCCAAGTACTAAGTGCTGTTGAAGTGCTTAAAAAGCATAATAAGCTGCACTTAATGCAAATGGTGCATTTTCATATTGGTTCTCAAATTGCCAATATTCGTGATATTCACCGTGCTTTGCGTGAATGTGCGCGTCACTTTGCTGAGCTTACACAATTAAACGTACCGTTAAATACCGTTGATGTGGGCGGCGGCTTAGGTGTTGATTACGAGGGCTCTGGCTCGCGTAGTGCATGTTCAATGAATTACACCGTAGAAGAGTACGCGCGTAACGTAGTGAATGCATTTGCAGAAGTGTGCGATCAGCATAACCTTACGCATCCTGCCATTATCACCGAATCGGGGCGTGCTTTAACTGCTCACCATGCGGTATTAATTACCGATGTAATTGACGTAGAAAAAGCGCCTAATCATTTAAATCCAGAGCCACCGCTTGAAAATAGCGCATTAGTGCTTGATGAAATGTGGCAGTGTTTACAGCGTTTAAACCCGCGTATGGCATTAGAAATTTATCACGACGCTATGCACTTATTTAGCGAAGCGCACGATCAGTACGTGCATGGCTTAGTAAGCATGCTAGAGTGGGCGAAAATAGAGCAGCTTTACTTTACTATTTTACATCGTGTACGTGCATCGCTTAGTAATAACGCGCGCGCGCATCGTGAAGTACTCGACGATTTAAATGAAAAGCTTGCTGATAAACTCTTTGTTAACTTTTCATTATTTCAGTCGTTGCCTGATGTATGGGGGATTCAGCAGTTGTTTCCTGTTATGCCAATCGAAAACTTAACTCAGCCACTGACTCAGCGCGCGATTATTCAAGATATTACCTGCGATTCTGACGGGCAAATTCGCGAATACGTTGAAGGCGCTGGTATCGAAACCAGCCTACCAATACCAGAATATAAGCATGGCGAGCAATACCACATTGCTATGTTTATGGTAGGCGCGTATCAAGAGATTTTAGGTGATTTACATAACCTATTTGGTGACACTGATTCGGTGCACGTAGAGCTTAACGACGACGGCTACGTGTTAACCAATGCTATAAAAGGTGATAGCGTTAAGGATGTATTAAAGTTTGTTGACTATGATAGCGCCATTTTAGCTGACAACTTTGCGTACCAAGTTAATAAACTTGATGTATCGACGCAGTGTAAAGAAGGTTATTTAGCTGAGCTTAATGCAGGCCTTGAAGGCTATACCTATTTTGAAGATTAATTTGTAAGCAACTGAAAGCGCAGTATTAGTGGCTGCGCAATGTTTAAAGGAATGGAAGTAATGTCAGTTATTCGCAGTGTATTTAGTATTATTTTTTACACAATAAACACACTTTTTTGGTTTGTGCCTATTTTTTTTTGTGGGCTTATAAAGCTTATCCCTATTAAGCCTCTACAAAAGCTTATGAGCTGGGCAGCTAAGCAATTTGCAACTATTTGGGTTACCTTTAATAGCTTAAATCAAGCGTTATTCACGCCAACTAAACTTAATGTAACTGGCCTTGAAGACCTTAAATTAAAAGATTGGTACCTAGTAATTGCAAATCACCAAAGCTGGGTCGATATTTTAGTATTACAGCGCGTGTTTAATCGTAAAATTCCATTTTTAAACTTCTTTTTGAAAAAAGAGCTTATTTACGTGCCTATTTTAGGTTTATGTTGGTGGGCGCTTGATTTTCCGTTTATGACTCGCACGAGTAAAAGCCAATTAAAAAAGAATCCAAAGCTGCGTGGCAAAGATTTAGAAACCACACGTAAAGCCTGCGAAAAATTTAAAGAGATGCCAGTAAGTGTGGTTAACTTTGTAGAAGGCACTCGTTTTACTACGCAAAAGCATGAGCGCCAAAATAGCCCGTTCCCACATTTATTAAAACCAAAAGCGGGCGGTATTGCTTTTGTAATGCAAGCAATGGGCGAGCAAATTACTAAAGTGGTTAACGTTACCATTCAGTACCCAGATGGTATTCCTACTTTTATGGATTTTGCTGGTGGTAAGGTAAAAAATATCAACGTACACGTGGAAGTAAGGCCGGTAAGCGAAGAGCTTATTGGTGACTACACCGGTGATTCTGAATTTAGAGTTCGCTTTCAAAGCGAGTTAAACCGCTTATGGGAAAACAAAGAGCAAACACTACAATCGCTCGAAAAAACCCATAAGTAAAAGGTAAAAATATGAGCTTACAGTTATGCTAAAAAAGTGGTTACCAAATTGGCTTAACGGCTTAATTGTAGGCTGCGTATTGTTTTCTAACATGATACTTTTTGGCTCGCTAGTATTTGTACTGGGCCTTATTAAGTTATTACTGCCTTTGCCTGTGGTTAACTCTATATCACACAGCGCTTACCGAGGTTGGTGTAACGGCAACCGTTTAGGGCTTTGGTTAGGTTGCCCTAACATTGTGGTTGATATAAGTGGCGACTTAAACTCAAAAAGTTGGTATTTACTTATTTGTAACCACGCGAGTTGGTTAGATATAACTGTACTTAGCTCATTACATGCATTGCCTGCCCCTAAGTTCTTTTTAAAAGACGGGTTAAAGTACATGCCTTTTATTGGCACTGGTGCGTGGGCTATGGGTATGCCGTTTATGAAACGGGTAAGCAAAGCGCAGCTTGCTAAAAATCCAAAGTTGAAAGGGTTGGATGTAGAGCGCACGAAGCGTAGCTGTCGTAATTTTCGTCATCATCCTACTACCATCATTAATTTTGTTGAAGGTACACGCTATACGCCAGCCAAACATAATCTGCAACAAAGTCCTTTTAAGCATTTATTAAAGCCCAAAGCGGGTGGCATTGCTTTTGCGCTTGAAGTATTAGCCGATCAATTTGATGCCATGCTTAATACAAGTTTAGTATACAGCGGTAAGACAGATCACGTTTGTCGTAACTTGCTAAAAGGTGAGCTAGATTCTATTTATGTTTCAATAGACGTAACGCCCATTAATGACAATATGCAGGGCAGCTATCAAAGCGATGACGTATTTAAAGTTAATTTTCAACATTATGTGAATGAGCTATGGGTTGCTAAAGATCAGCAGCTTGCCGACATTTATGCTCAACAAGATTTACCTGAACCACAAATCAGTAAGGAAATTGAAACACTATGACCAACACCCATCTTCAGGAATTAATTGCTCCTTGGTTTGAAAAAGTACCCGACGCGGATTTTCTTAGCTCAATTACCGCAGTCTCAATAGGAATATTCTCTTTATTAATTGTTTACTTATTTACTCGTAGATTAATGTTACCTGGCATTCAAAAAATAGTGACGAGGCTTTCTCCTGAGCGAATTGGGGCGCTTTCTCCTATGCTTAATAAGCTAAATAAACGTATTGCCGGAATGCTGTGCTGCGTATTGTTTTTAGCTACGTTTGATAGCGTATACCCAGTTAATGAAATTGCAGGAGAAATACTAAAAACGATAGGACAAGCTTTGCTTATTATTTATGCTGGTTTTATTTTTAGTAGTATTGTGAGCATTGCGGGTACTATTTATAACCAGTTAGAGTTTGCACGCGAAGTCCCTATTCAGGGCTTAATTCAGGTTGTTAAGCTAATAACCTTTATTGTGTGTGCAATTTTAATTGTGAGCATTTTTCTTGAGAAGTCACCTACTTATATTCTCTCTGGCTTTGGTGCTATTGCTGCCGTTACGTTATTAGTATTTAAAGACACTATTTTAGGCTTTGTAGCCAGTATTCAAATAGCAGCAAATCGCCTAGTAACCTATGGTGATTGGATTCAAGTAGAAAATTACGGCGCCGATGGCGAAGTAATTGATTTGGGTTTAAACACTGTAAAGGTACGTAACTGGGATAACACCATAACAACTATTCCAACTTATATGCTGGTAGCGGGTTCATTTAAAAACTGGCGCGGCATGCAAGAGTCGGGCGGTAGACGTATTAAACGTTCACTCAATATTGATATGCACAGTATTTGTTTAGTGGGTGATGAGTTTAGAAAACAAATTGATGCGGCTATTCCGCTGCACGACTATATTCGAGTGACGACATTACCTGCTCAGGTTTCTAATTTAGGGTTATTTCGTCGCTATGCTGAAGGCTATTTAAAACAGCACAGTAAAATTAATACGTCGCTTACGTTAATGGTACGAGAGCTACAACCACTAAACCATGGTTTACCTATTGAGTTTTATTGCTTTAGTGAAGACAAACGCTGGATTTCGTACGAGCATTTACAAGCCGAAATAATGGACCATTTACTTGCGGTATTACCCGTGTTTGGGCTTAGAGCGTATCAAAGTGTAAGTGGGCAATTAAGCCCACCTAACGAGCAACAAACAGATAAGCCAACATTTAGAGTGATGGCAAATAGTGCTGTAAAAGACCCACAGCAATAAATAAAGCTAAGAGCCACCAAATAGGTGGCTTTTTAAATCGCAGCCATGCAAATGTAATTATTACTAACGCAACTTGCCAAAGGTTATGCACCGCTGATGTCCAAATTGGCGAATACAGTGCAGCCGCTAAAAAACCTACTACCGCGGCATTAAGCGCCGCTATTGAGCTTGCAAAACGTGGCTTACTTGCCAAGTTAATCCAGCTCTTTTGGAATGCGAGTATAAGTAAAAAACCAGGCATAAATATAAGCAGTGTAGCTATAAGAGCACCCACTAAAGGTTGTTCTGTAGTAAGTTGTGCGCCTAAGTAAGTAGCAATAGTAAACATAGGCCCAGGCACTGCTTGTGCACTCGCGTAAGCACTTAAAAACTGATCATCACTCAATGCTGGTACGCCAGCTTGAAGTACCGGCAGTACTACGTGTCCGCCGCCGAACACCATTGCACCTGCCTGGTAAAAAGGGGCAAACAAAGCAAACTCATGTCCTAGTGGAATAAAGCTAACACCAAGTAAGAGCGCAAATAATCCCAGTGCAATCCAATTAATATTACTTTTTGTACTGCTAACATTTTCTGTGGCTGTACCCAGTTTTAATAAAGGCCATATAGCACCTATTGTTGCAGCGGTTATTAAAATAGCGATTTGAGTTCCCATCATTGGAAATAACACCAAAGCAAGTGTACTCATTACAGCAAGTAACTTAAGCGCAGCACTTGTACAAAAGCTTTTAGCCATACTAAGTGTTGCATCAGCAACTATAACAACGGCAAATAACTTTAAGCCTGCAATAATAGCAAAGTAAACAGCGTCAAACTGATGAGCACTAACCGCAAGTAGCACCATTATTAAAAACGAAGGCAGAGTAAAACCTACAAAAGCAGCTATACCACCCAGTACTCCAGCACGCTCAACACCAATAGCGAAACTAACTTGGCTAGAGCCTGGCCCAGGCAGTGCTTGGCTTAAACTAATAAGTTGTGCGTAACGCGTGTTAGTTAACCAATTTAACGAGTCTACAAAGTGGCGTTTAAAATAACCTAAATGCGCAGCAGGGCCGCCAAAGCTCATACACCCTAGTAAAAAAAACTGTCTAAAAATAGCAATTAACATTGCGCCAATATCCTTTGTAAAATTCATTAAATTGTCACAGCGTAGTATGACATTTTTATTAAAATGGCACATTAGTTTGAGGTCTGTTTAACAATCAAGCAAGATGCGTTGCTTTTAACACTCTCTTCATAGTTTGTTCATACCTATATTTGCATACTCTTGCTAAATTCTTAATGAATAGGGTATCACCATGACTTTAACTAAATCACTTTTAAGCGTAACCGTAGTAGCTGTATTACTTTCTGGTTGTGAAATGAATAACACAGGTAAAGGAGCCGCTATAGGCGCCGCAGCCGGAGGTGTATTAGGTAAGGCTACGGGTAATCATAAAGATAAACGTATTTTTATTGGTGCAGCTATTGGTGCACTGGCGGGCGCTGCTGTTGGCGACTACATGGATAAGCAAGAAGAAGCATTTCGTGATGAGTTAGCGGGTTCAGGTGTTGAAGTAGTGCGTGAAGGTGATAACTTACGTTTAGTAATGCCATCAAACATTACGTTTGCGACTGCTCAGTCTTATATTTCATCAGGCTTTAACGATACGTTAGATGCGATTGCTAAAGTAATGAACAAGTACGAAAAAACCTACCTTAGTGTGCAAGGGCATACTGACAGTACGGGTAAAGATAGCTTCAACATGAACCTATCGCGTGAACGCGCACAAAGTGTGAAAGACTACTTAGTGAACCAACAAATTATGGCTACACGTGTTAGCACTATGGGCTATGGCGAAACACGCCCAATTGCAACTAATGATAGTGCAAATGGCCGCGCTCAAAACCGTCGCGTAGAAATTCAGATAGTGCCAAATACCGAAGGTTAGGGTTCTTGAACCTTGCAAATTTAACCTTGAAAGGTCAACAGACCCTAATCCTTATTAAACTGTAATTCACACAGTTTTTGATACAACGGGTTACTTGCTAACAACTCTTGGTGAGTACCCGTTGCTATGATTTCCCCATTTTCCATTACTACAATTACATCTGCATGTTTTACCGTTGCCAGCCTATGGGCAATAATTAACGTTGTTCTGTTTTGCATTAAATGCTCAAGTGCAGCTTGTACATGGTGTTCGCTTTGCGCATCCAGCGCGCTGGTGGCTTCATCCAGAAGAAGTATTTCAGGGTCTTTTAATATGGCACGTGCAAGCACAATACGCTGCTTTTGCCCACCCGATAACCTCACACCCTGCTCACCTAAAAAGCTGTTATAACCTTGCGGTAACTGTTTGATAAATTCATCGGCATGCGCATACTTTGCTGCGGCATATACTTGCTCATCGGTTGCACTTGGGTTGCCGTAGCGGATGTTATGCATTACGTCGGAGCTAAATAAAATAGGGTTTTGCGCTACCATGCCCATTTTATTACGCAGAGTATTAAGCGATAAATCTTTAATGTTTACATCTTTAAACTTAATAGCTCCGCTAGCCGGATCGTAAAAGCGTTGTAGTAATTCAAATAACGTTGTTTTACCTGCGCCAGAAGGGCCAACAATTGCCACGGTTTGGCCTTGATTTATATTTAGGCTTATTTTATTAAGCGCACTCACGTCTGGACGAGAAGGATAGTTAAAGCTTATATTTTCAAGTGTAATAGCAGGGCTGTTAATGTTTTGCAGTAAGCTATCGTCTTGTGGATCTAGCGGGTTTTCTATCTCACTTTTAACAGCAAGTAACTCAAGTAACCTTGCCGCAGCACCAGCTGCACGTTGTAGTTCGCCATATACTTCAGCAACGGTTGCCACCGACATTGCCACCATAATAGCGTAAAATACAAATGCACCTAACTCGCCGCCGCTCATGGTGCCTGCAAGTACGTCGTTACCACCTACCCATAACATAGCGCTAATAGCACTAAAGGTTAAAAAAATCACCACGGCTATTAAAAATGAACGTTGCTTAATACGTTTTTTAGCCACGTTAAAGGCTTTCTCGGTCTCAAGTGCAAAGGCATGTTGTTCTTGTTCTTCATGGCTATAACTTTGCACTACTTTAATATTTTGTATGATTTCTCCGGCATAGGTACTTATGTCGGCAATGGCATCTTGGCTAGAGCTTGCTAGTTTGCGTACCTTGCGACCAAATATCATCATAGGAACAAGTACCAGCGGTACACAGGCTACAACCACTAAAGTAAGTTTTAAATTAGTAAACAGCAGCATAGCGAGTCCACCAATCAACATAAGTACACTGCGCAGCGCCATAGAAAATGATGAGCCAATAATTGATTGCAGTAGTGTGGTGTCGGTGGTTAAACGCGACATAAGCTCGCCACTGCGGTTTTCTTCAAAGTAGCTAGGGTGCAAGGTAACAATGCGATTAAACACGGCTTTTCGAATATCGTTACTGACTCGTTCGCCAATCCACGACATTAAATAAAAACGGCTAAAGGTGCCTATTGCTAATAAGCTGATTAAGCCAATGAGTACCAGTACAGCTTGTTGCAATTGCTCTTTGGAGCCTGCAATAAATCCATGATCAATAACAAATTTAACACCTTGCCCTAATGATAAGTTAACACCCGCAGTAACTAATAGTGCAGCAAGCGCCGCTACTACCATCCATTTATACGGTTTAATAAAAGCAAAAACAGGTAATAAGCTGCTAAAAGCGGCTTTTTCGGATGCAGAGGTGTTTTTTGACATAGTGGATTCTTTTTAAAGGTTAAGGTATAGATATGGCATCATCGGATTAAAAATCAATAGTATTAAATATCATCAATAAGGAATTGTTATGACAACAAAAATAATAAGTGGTGAATTTACAGTGGCTTTAGCGCTAATTGAAGGTTACGCCAATGGGCAGCAAGGTATTAACTTAGGACGTATGTCGATTGATAAAACATTTAAAGGTGACTTAAATGCTACAAGCCAAGGCGAGATGCTTAGCGCAATGACGCCAACCCAAGGCAGTGCGGGTTACGTGGCAATAGAGCAAGTGATAGGTGAGCTTGAAGGTAAGCAGGGCAGTTTTGTACTGCAACACTTTGGCACTATGGATAAAGGACAAGACAGTCTTATTTTAAATGTTATTCCTGATTCAGGCACCTATGAGCTAAAAGGGTTAACTGGCAGTATGAAAATACGCATTGAGCAGGGCATTCACTATTACGACTTTGACTACCGCTTATAAAATGGATAACAAACAATGCAAAAAATAGTAGAATTTAAAAGGCGTGGTTTTTTAGTAACGGCATTGATGTAGATGCTTTGAATGAGCGCATATACCACTTAAATCAAGAAGGTTGGAAAGTAATAAGTATAAATACCGCGACTGCTTTTCAAGGCCAAATAACGGCCTATATATTATTAATAGAAAACGATGAACTATAAGGACAAAAATGACATTAGCAGCATGGTTTAGTTTAGTAGTTGTATGCATGATGGGTGCAATGTCGCCAGGCCCAAGCCTTGCAGTTGTACTAAAGCATACAATGAATGGCGGAATGAAAAACGGTATGCTTGCTGCACTTAGCCATGGCATGGGTGTTGGGCTTTATGCGGCAGCTTCGTTACTTGGTTTGGGGACATTGATGGCTCAGTTTCCAACGGTATACCAAGTACTTGTATATTTAGGCGCTGGGTATTTAGCTTATTTAGGTTTAAAAATACTATTAGCAAAACCCAATAATGACGAACTGCAAGTACAAAAAAGTGAGATAAGTGCAGTTAAAGCATTACAAGATGGCTTTGCCATTGCCTTTTTGAACCCCAAGCTCGCTATTTTCTTTTTAGCCTTGTTCTCACAGTTTATTGACCCGCAAAATCTCACTTTAAGCATTGGCATTATTATGTGCTTAACCGTGTTTGTAATTGATACAGGTTGGTATTTACTAGTTGCAGTACTTACTGAGGTTTCAAAAAATCGCTTTGGTTTTACTAAGCAGAACCCATGGCTTGATAAAATACTGGGGGTTGTGTTTATTGCTCTTGCTATAAAAGTCGTTATTAGTTTGTAAGATTGAGTAGAGATTATTGAAGTTTGCAGAGTGTATTTGTAGTTATATAGATAAAGGATTAAAACAATGACAAAACATATTTTAAAAAGTGCTTCATTCGATTACAAGGTAAAACAATATTGGATGGTTACTACCTCGCTATTTGCAATGTTGGCTCTTGTTACTATACCGCTTATACCTATCATTTTACTTATCGTATGGCTGGTGGGCGGGCGAATACTCGCAGCTATGTCGGCTGACTTATTACCACAAAAATTGGTAGTTAAACGTGGCATATTATTTAAAGAAGAAAAATCTATTCCGCTTGAAAAAATAACCGATGTAGGATTAAGCCAAGGGCCGCTCATGCGAATTTTTGGATTATATCGTTTAAGCTTTGAAACAGCTGGGCAGTCAGGAAATGGTGCTTTAGTGTCTTTGCTTGGTGTGGTTAATGCGAGTGAGTTTAGAGAGGCGATACTTGAGCAAAAAGATGTATTGGCTAATCAATGTAAAACGTCGCAGCAGGCAACAGAGCAAAGTGAGAAAGAGCTACTGAGAGCACTTACTTATAGTGTTAAAAATATTGAGCAGATGCTACTTGTTTTACTTGATGAAAGGCAGCAAAAGTAACTTATTTTTAAATACAGCCAATATCTTGCTTATAAGGATGTTTTTATGAATACGGATATAAAAAATATATTTAATAATCATCCTGAGGCAGCTAAAAGTACGCTTATACAATTACGAGAGCTAATTTATACCGTAGCACAAGAGCAAAACTTAGGAGCTGTTGAAGAGTCTTTAAAGTGGGGAGAGCCAAGTTATAACACAATAAATGGTAGCCCCATTCGCGTAGGCTTTAAGGGCTCATCGTGTTATTTGTTTTTTCTTTGCCAATCAAAGCTAGTAAGCACATTTAGAGAGTTGTACTCTCATAATCTTACCTTTGAAGGAAATAGAGCAATAGTGTTAAATAGTGAAAAGCCATTACCAGAACACCCAGTTAAAGAGTGTATTAAATTAGCACTGACTTATCACAGCGTTAAACACCTACCTTTGTTAGGTGCATAATTATAAGTACTTAGTAGATACTTAAAATACGCTACATATTTGGTTTGCGTCACAGGTAATAACAGTCACGTTTTCATAACCCACACGCGTTAATGCTTCTGCTCCCAACGTTGCGCGTGCACCACTTGCGCAGTGCACGTAAATAGGGCGAGCTGCGTCTTTTTCTATTTCCATTAGTTTCATCTCGAGCAATCCACGCGGAATATTTATAGCGCCGGCAGCCGATTTTGTCGCGTGCTCTGCAGGTTCTCGCACATCAATAAGTAAACCTTTATTTTGTTCAAGCTCGAGTTTTGCTTGCGCTGCGTCAATACGGCGTTGGTTAGGTGTGATAATTTTTAGTAAGTCAGGGATTGATGTAAGCATTAGTTTGTAAATCCTCTTTTTCTTAAAAAAGACATTAATAGGTGCTACTTGGTATAAGTAGGTTGAATTGAGTTAATACTTATAAATAACGTTAAAAACTGAAAGTTACTTTATATAAAGTAACTTAATAGTGCGGATACTGCTACAGCACTTCCGCCGATTAATAAAATGGCATCGCTAGTTTCATGGCCACCTTAATATTAGTAAAACCTAATGTTAATTATATTAGAACTTACTAATGTAAAAGTCTATACTTAAAAAGGTATCAAAAAGAGAAATAATAAAATGAATATTGAACAACTAGCTGTCAACGCAGAGCAAGCCGAACAGTTTTTAAAATTAATGGCTAACAAAAATCGCTTAATGATTTTATGTAGTTTATTACAAGGTGAGCAAAGTGTAGGTGAGCTAAATAAAAATGTACCTTTAGCACAGTCAGCGTTATCTCAGCATTTAGCAAGTTTACGCAAGGCAGATATGGTTGCTACTCGCAGAGAAGGGCACACTATTTATTACTCATTGACCGATCCAAAAGTTGAGTCGATCATTGCTTTGCTATATGAGTGGTTTTGCCGACAAGAAGATACTAAATAAACGTAGCTATTTCATCGAGTGATTTTTTATCCAGTGCATGAGCCGGTATTGTTGCATCATCACTTGGGTAGCCTGCAATAAGTAGCATGTATGGGCGTTCGTTATCTCTATCGCGACCACATATGTCGGTTAAAAAGCTCATTGGTTTTGGAGTATGAGTAAGGGTTGCCAAACCTGAACGGTGCAAAGCCTGAATTAAAAAGCCGGTAGCTAAGCCAACAGACTCATGCACATAATAATTCGTATTTTTATCATCAGTGCTTACGCCGCCCTTTTTTTGACTAAATACAGCAATAAGCCAAGGTGCATGCTCTAAATAAGGTTTATTGGCGTCGGTACCTAACGGTTTTAGCGCATCTAACCATTCTTCACCTGCTCTGCCTTCGTAAAAAGATCGTTCTAGCTTTTCGGCGGCTTCTCTTATTTGTTTTTTTACATCACTGCTGTTTATAGCCACAAAATGCCAAGGCTGATGATTCGCTCCACTGGGTGCTGTGCCTGCTGCTTTTATACATGCTTCAATAATATTTTTTGGTACTGGGCGATCGCTAAAGCTGCGAATGCTATGGCGGCGTTGGCTAGTGGTTAAAAACTCGTTAGCGCGATTTAGCATTTCGTCGTGTGGGTATTCTATAAAGTCGTTTAATGGCTGACTTTGGTGATCTTGCATGGCTTTTCGCTTCTTATAAAAAGTATATGTGGTTTTTATACCGAGTGAATAAAGCGTAGGCAAGTGTTATGAGTTTAAATTATGTTTATTTGTTGTTACAAATTTAACCAGTAAGTAACTTATGTTCCTGTTTTTCTTGTGGTATAAAACATCATAAAAATAATTACTCATATTCAAGGAAGTAAAAATGCTATCAATAACTGGGTTATCTAAAACCTACGATAACGGCGTACATGCACTACAAGGTGTTGATTTATCTATCGGTAAAGGGATGTTTGGATTGCTTGGGCCAAATGGCGCAGGTAAATCATCGCTTATGCGTACCATTGCAACACTACAGTCGGCTGATTCAGGTTCAATTACTTTTGATGGCATTGATGTATTTAAAGACCCACAGGCACTGCGCCAACGCTTAGGTTACTTACCACAAGATTTTGGTGTGTACCCGCGTGTTAGTGCTTACGACTTACTGGACCATATGGCTGTTTTAAAGGGTATTCATAATAAAGCACAGCGTAAAGAGTCGGTTGAAGGGTTACTTGCGCACACTAATTTATATCAACATCGCTCAAAAGCGGTAAGTGGCTTTTCGGGCGGTATGCGCCAGCGTTTTGGTATTGCACAAGCCTTACTAGGCGACCCTGATTTACTAATCGTTGATGAGCCAACAGCGGGGCTAGATCCTGAAGAGCGTAATCGTTTCCATAACTTATTAGTAAGCTTAGGC
This sequence comes from Pseudoalteromonas sp. SWYJ118, assembly GCF_015864505.1. Classification (NCBI taxonomy): domain Bacteria; kingdom Pseudomonadati; phylum Pseudomonadota; class Gammaproteobacteria; order Alteromonadales; family Pseudoalteromonadaceae; genus Pseudoalteromonas; species Pseudoalteromonas sp. SWYJ118. The sequence continues at coordinate 66,364 of NZ_JADYXC010000021.1, forward strand.
GAGCAAAAAGTAGTTATATTATCGACCCATATTGTTGAAGATGTTGCAGAGCTTTGCCCAAATATGGCGGTGTTGGCTGGCGGTAAGATTTTACTGGAAGGTAACCCAATAACGCTTACCGATAAGCTCCAAGGACAAATTTGGCGCAAAGCCATGAGCCAAGAAGAAGCGCAAGAACTTGAGCCGCAATTACCGGTTATTTCTAAGCGCTTATTTGCAGGGAAAACAATTTTACATGTAATAGCAGAGCAGGCTCCACAAGGGTTTGAAGCAAGTAATGCAAATTTAGAAGATGTGTACTTTTCTACACTGCTTAATCATCGTAACAGCGAAGTAGCATAAGGAGGCGTTATGTTTTTTAATATGCTTGCGTTTGAGCTGCGCTATTTTATGCGCCAACCTTCGTTTTATGTGACCTCATTAATCTTCTTTTTTATGGCGTTTTTTATAAGCTCCAGTAGTAAGTTTCCGCTAGGTGGGGCGAATGTTCATATGAACTCGCCGTTCTCGATTATGCTTTTAACCGTTACATTTTGTACACTCGCTATGTTTTTAGTGGTTAACTTTGTTGCCAGCTCTGCTATTCGCAACAGTGAAAGCAAAATGGATGAGCTGGTATTTAGTAAGCCTGTTAATCCTGTGCCTTATCAAGCAGGGCGTTTTTTTGGTTCTTACTTAGTTGTACTTATTGTGTTTTTAAGCGTGCCATTGGGTGTGTTTTTAGGGTCGCAATTTGGTTTATTAGTTGGCTGGCTCGATGGCGAATTGATTGGTCCTAATAAGCTAATGTACTACGCTGCGCCTTATCTTTATTTAGCAGTGCCAAGTTTACTTGTGCTTTCGGCTATTTTTAATAGTGTAGCGGTCTATTTTAAAACCATGATGTCGGTGTATGTAGCAGCTGTTGTGATTTTTATAGCCTATCAAATTGCCGGCGTTTACTTTGATGATTTAGCATTTAGAAATATTGTTGTTTACGCCGACCCATTTGGCTCAGGTTCGTTAATTGATTTAACACGTTATTGGACTGTAAATGATAAAAACACAGAAGTGCTAACGCTCACAGGTGACCTTTTAGTTAACCGTATATTGTGGGTGGCAATCAGTGTTGCAATGTTTTTTGGCCTTGGAAAGCTAAGCAACCGCATAGTAACTAAAAAACAGAAGAAGCAATTTAAAGTCTCTGCTTTTGTACAAAATAAACAAGCTGCACTTATCAATAGTGCTAAAAATTATAAATCAGCGGGGATTAGTACTAAATCTCAGCTAATAATGCGCAGTATATTCGAACTTAAACAAGTTATATTTAGTGCTCCTTTTATGATTTTAGCGGGTGTAAGCATTGTAACGCTTATGATCCCTCTGTTTGCGCCTATTGGTGCTTATGGCACTACTAACTGGCCTTTAACTCAGAATATGGTCAATATTATTAGCGGTATTTCTGGTTTATTTTTGTTTGTTATTATCGCTTTTTATAGTGCTGAGCTTGTGTGGCGAGAGCGACAAAGTGGCATGGGCGATATTATTGACAGCTTTCCTGTACATAACAGTGTTTTTTGGGTGTCAAAAATACTGGCTTTAATCGCCGCTGTTTCTGGGTTGTTCCTCGTGGGAATGATACTCACAATTACAGTTCAGTTATTTAAAGGTCAATTTAATTTAGAGCTAGGACAGTATTTATTTAGGATTGTTTATTTATCGATTTTACCGTTGATTATGCTGACGGTACTTGCCTTCTTTTTGCAGATTATTAGCCCGAATAAATATGTAGGAATGGGTTTGTTTATTTTGTACTACATAGTGCAAACAGTAATGGATTCTTATGGGTTTGAGCATCATATGTATCATTTTTCGCAAAGCAGTAGCGTACCGTATTCTGATATAAATGGTTATGGGCACTTCTTACAAGCTGCGCATTGGTACACATTATATTGGGGCGCGTTAAGCCTTGTTTTAGCGATTGTTGGGTTTGCGTTATGGCATCGTGGTCCTTCACAAACGCTGCGCACACGCCTGTCTATGCTTCGTTATAATATGTCGTTAAAAGGGCAAGCGGTTGCGGTTATTAGTGCATTAGTGTTTGTTGGTGCAGGCTACAATATTTATAACAACACGCGAGTTTTGAATGAGTTTACTACGAGCGATGAGTTTCAAGACAAGCAAATAAGTTATGAACAGCAGTTTGCACAATACAAAGACTTAGCGCTACCTATGGTGACCGATGTTGACTTAACTGTTGATATTTTTCCAAAAAAGCGTGCTTTAAGTGCTGTGGCAAAAATTAAATTTACCAATACCTCTAACAAGCCAATTACGCGAGTATTGATCAACTCACCTCAACACGCTAAAAGTTGGGATGTAGCCATGGCAGGCGGTAAGATAGTTGAAAAATTACCAGCGTTTTATTCAGCATGGTTTGAATTTGAGCAGCCGCTTATGCCAAACGAAATAAGAGAAGGGCAACTGTCGGTTACTCGCGAACATACAGCCTTTACCGATAAAGACTCTGATACACAATTGGTTGCCAATGGCACTTTTATTAATAACTTGGAACTCCTTCCTAGCTTTGGTTATAACCGTGGTTTACAGGTAGCTGATAAATTTGAGCGCCGCAAGCATGATTTACCAGAACTTGAACGTGCCCATAAGCTAGAAGACAGTCAGTACTATACACAAAGTGATTTTGGTGCAGCTAATGGGTTTATTAACTTTAAGGCAACGGTAACAACCGACGAGTCGCAATTTGCGATTACCCCAGGGTATTTACAAAGTGAAAGTGTAAAAGACGGGCGCCGCACCTTTGTTTATGAAATGGATGCGCCTATTTTAAACTTTTATGCGGTGCTTTCGGCTGAACTTGAAAGTAAAAAGGTTGAGCATAATGGGGTAAATATTGAGGTGTATTACCACAAAAACCATGCATGGAATGTCGACCGTATGATTGAGTCGGTACAAGACTCGATAGATTACTTTACACAAGCATTTGGGCCGTATCAGCATAAACAGCTACGTATTATTGAATTTCCTAAGTATCGCTCGTTTGCACAAAGTTTTGCCAATACAGTCCCTTACTCAGAAAGCATGGGGTTTATTACAGACTTAAGAGATGAGAGTAAAGTTGACTACCCTTACTATGTTACCGCACATGAAGTAGCGCACCAATGGTGGGGGCATCAAGTGTCGGGAGCGAATGTTGAGGGGAGCGCAGTTATGTCAGAAACGCTTTCACAGTACAGTGCGCTTATGGTGCTCGAAAAACGCTTTGGCGCAGAGAAGCTACGTAAGTTTTTAAAATATGAGCTTGATAGGTACTTAATAGGGCGTACAGGGGAAGCCTTTGAAGAAATGCCACTATATAAAACGCAGTCTCAACAATATCTTCATTACAATAAAGGATCTGTGGTAATGATGGCGATTTATGATCGTTTAGGTGAAAAACGTTTAAATGATGCACTCAAAGCATTTTTAAATGAGTTTCAGTACCAATCAACACCATACCCAACAACACTTGATTTACTTAGCTATTTAAAACAAGACGCAACACAAGCCGAACAAAGCTTTATTGACGATCAGTTTAAATACATAACACTGTATGAGCTTGAGATGAAAGAGGTGTCAGTTACAGATAGCGTTGATAGCGAAGGTTTTTATACTGTAACACTTAGCGTAGAAGCCGTTAAACAGCGTGCGGATGGCCAAGGTGAAGAAACTGAACAGCCGCTCGATGAGCTAATTGATATTGCGTTGTTTAGCGATGACCCTGAAAACCTACTAGCTGAAGATTTTGTTATTTACTCTCAAAAGCACCAAATAGTATCAGGTATTAATACGATTGAGCTTAAAGTAAAAGAAAAGCCATTATTTGCGGGGGTCGATCCTTACATTAAGCTAGTCGATAAGGATAGTAAAAATAACCTAGCTAAATTTTAAGGTCTATCTACTAACCACTTAAACTGACTAATTTAAAGGCCGCCTTTATGCGGCCTTTATGTGTAATAAACTGTATAAAACTTCATAGCGTTTCTACATATTCCCCACAGCTTTTTACGCTAATATTTTATGTTCTCTTATAAAGTTACCTTACTGGTATTTAGTTTATAAGAAAGAGTATGAAACCATTAATTATAGGGGCGATAGCATTAAGCCTGAGTGCTTGTTCTGCGGTAACCATTCAGCCACAGGCAACAGCAAAAATAACGAGCCAAGCTAATTACGAAGATAGTCGCTCATTTTACTTTTGGGGATTGGTAGGCGAGCAACGCGTAGATGTAAAACAAATTTGTTTAAGTACATCCGTTACTCAAATGCAGTCACAGCAAACCTTTGGTGATGGAGCGCTGAGTTTAATTACGCTTGGAATATACTCGCCTCATACCATTAAAGTGTGGTGCCAAGAGCAAGTAATAGGGGAAACATTATGAGTATCAAGCTACTTGTGGCCAGTTGTACATTTATTATATTAACGGGATGTACAAATATTTACTTTGATAACGGAGCACAAAGCAAAGTAAGCAATAAAACGCTAAAAAGCTCACAGTGGCATCATAATTTTGCACTTGCGTTGTACGAGGGATCAGAGCCGTTAGATTTAACAACACATTGCCCACAAGGTGAATGGCAAAGCGTTCATACGTATAAATCGTTTACTAATGGTTTAGCTGAGGTAGTTGTAAATCAAATTGGACCAGCTTGGTACCCTAAAACAGTGGAAGTACAATGTAATAAGGTACCATTTAAATAACTTTATGAACGAGAAAAGGGCCAAAAGGCCCTTCGTGTTGCAGCAAGTAACACATTCTTTCTTATAAATTAAAGTCTACAGAATAAGCAACGTAAGCTTTAATATCTGAATCATCCATATCTGTATCAGATAAACCAAAAGTAAAACCGTCTTTCGAAATAGATACACCGTAATCTAGAATATTGTCATCACCAATAAAGTCACCTGAGTAATGACCTAGGTGAAGCGCCATTTCAGTACCGTTACTACCAACAGCAAAACCATAATCTGCAGTTAAGTAAAGTGAATCACCAAAGTCTGTACCATCACCACTTGCAGCTGATGTTGCAAGTACTGAAGCACCAAAGGTAAAGCCTTCAACACTGATGCTACCGTAAATTTCAGAGAAATCTGCGTCAGCCTCAGAAGCGGCATCTGGGTAAGCGTAATAAATATAGCCAACATCGTAGCTAACGCTTTCGTTAATGTCGCCACCAAAGCCTGCGTATAAATCAAGCTCATAGGTCATTTCATCTGCCCACGATGCATTTGAAGCCCAAGTACCTGCATAAAAGCCCGATTCATTGGCGTAATCAATACCGCCTGAAATAGCTGCATCGCCCCCAGTTTGCTCTTGACCGCGCCATAAGTAGTTTGATGTTGCCGCTGCATTAGCAGTTACTTCAGCATGCACAGCTGTAGATGTTAAAGATGTTGCGCCCATTAATGCTATAGCACTTATAGCGATGGTTTTTTTTAGTTTTAGCATGTCCATTTCCCGTTATATGATTTTTGCTCGCCAAGGTTTTTATTATGTAATCGGAACCTTTAGGCTGACGGCTTTTTATTGTTTAACTAACGGGATAATTGCACTGTATGTGCCAGCTTCATTATTTTTTATTAAAAATTATTTTTTATTTATTAAAAACATGAGCTTGAATTTTATGAATAGGATGGGGATATAACATGAAGGAAGATGTTGCGCACATTGCTGGTGCATAAATTAACCTAGCCGCACCATAAAAGTACGGCTAAATTAGAAGGTTTTAGCCGAATATAGTGCGCATAAGGCTAATTGTTTCGTTTACGCTGCGACCTTTTTGTACTTCACTCACAATTGAATCACGTTTACTGCGAATGTGTTCAGGAATATCGTCAGCAGCAAGAGCACGGTCTACTAAAATTTCTGCAGACTCTTTACCTCTACGCTGAGTTTTACCTGTTGTAGTTGTAGTACGTTTAGGCTTGGTTAGCAGTTTAATGTAGTTAGAGTTATCTGGTGTTTTAGCATCAGCATAGTGAAAGAAACATGGGATTAGCGCTTTAATAGCAACTAATTGTTCTTCTAACTCATTACTAGGTTTAGCCATTTTGTACCATGACATAGCTTGAATACCTTTTACGATATCTTGCCAGTAACGCTCAAAATCACTATTTTTAAGTTTAGAAACACCAAGGGCACCACATAAAGCATCTAATCGATTATTTGTAATCGGAGTAAATAAATCAGGGCGACGCATTGCAAGCAGTCGTGTTGCAGGCGCAAGTGTTGGTTTTTCGTTGTTGTCGGTGAATATTTTTGAATAAGCAGCAACAAATTGTTGATACTCATATTGAGTAATATCACCTTCAAGTGGAATATTCACTAGTGCATCATCAAAAGCACCTGGTAAATCACCAAGCATTTGATGGAAGCTCTTTGCACTCTTTGTAGATGCAAACCATTCAACGTCAAAGTTGTATGTGCTTGGATCAAGTGATGCCATGTGCTTACCGCTAAACGCAAGTAAGTCTTCAGGGATCATATCTTTAAGAGATTGTTCACGAATGCTTTTAATGTAGTCTACTAAGCGAAGCTGTTCATCAAGTGCAATAACGTCTTTGTGTTGTTCTACAAATACACTTACAACAGGCCAAGGAGCAATACGTAAAGCTTTAGCCTGTAAAAAGCTAATCGCTTGCCCTGTAATGAGAATTCACTCAGCATGGCAAACGGCGCATACTTAAATATTATTTAGCCTTAAAGCTGCAGAGATTGTTATAAAACAAATGAACCCAGCTTGATACCATAAAATAGTGGACGTGAGCTATTCTTTGGTATTTTTAAAAGTGGGCAGTGATTGATGCCGGTTATTCGTGACTTAATATACTTATGGGGTCTAGCTTTACTGCTTTATAGCAGGAAAACTAGACTCTAATATAGGACTGAAAATAGCTTTAAGTATTATACTTGTCAGCGTGAATTAGTTATTTAAAAGAGTTAATAGGCTAGGGTCTTCAGTTTCAATATATAATGCTTTTAATTTTTTATCACCACTTTCGGTTTCAGTAAATTGCTGAAAAGAATAGTTTTTAGAAAAACTTGAAAGAGCCTCAATAGATGCTTGATTACTACTTTGTGTATAAGTAAGTTCTAGTGCGCAAACCTTCCCTGCACACTCTAGATCTTGCTGTAAAATAGTGACGTCTTTTAATTCATTTAGAATAAAATCGTTTAGCTTATCTTTACGTATTTGTGCTATTTCAGAGTATTCAATATTAGACATACGCTGCAGTAATATTGAAGTATCATTTTTAAATACGTCGTCCAATGCTTTTGTTGAAACAAATTCTTTTCCACCCTCAGTTGAAACAAATTCTTCAGAGAAAGCGTTAGGGCTTGAAATAGGCAATTTAGATATCGCTGCCACTTTTTGCTCTACAACTTTGTGCTGTTTGACAGATGGTTCAGAGGCTTTACTTAATAGGGTGTTTGGCTCAATTGGAGGCTTAGCTTTTTCATTACTAAGAATGGCTTCATCAGTTGGTTGTATGTGGGTTAGCGGAGGATCTGAAGGCTGCCCAGTGTTTAAAATACCAATACCAAGAATGGCGACAAAAACAAGTGCAATTAAAAATATGTATTTCATTTTACTATCCTTAGAAGAGAAAGGCATACGCCTTTCTAAATGATGCTTATTCCAATCGTATCATACAAGAAACTTGACCACCACCAGAGCACGAATAGCTAACTGTACCACCCTCACCATGAACAACCGTCATGCTACCTGAGGTGCAACGGCATGTCATTGTTGCATAGGTAAATGTACTCATTGTGATTAAAAAAAACGCTAAAATAACTGTAATTTTTTTGATAAATTCATAATAATCCTTAATCGTGATTTCGAACTTTAATGTTACCTTATTGTTTTTTTTGTAAATAACTATTTTCTAGGTGGTTTAAATATGAGAAAGGGCCTTGCGGCCCTTAGTGTTGCAGCAAGTAACACATTTTTTTATAGGCTAAAGTCTGCAGAGTCGACAACGTAAGCTTTTAAATCTGAGTCATCGATATCATTATCAGATAAGCCAAAAGTAAAGCCATCCTTAGAGATTGAAACGCCGTAATCGATGATGTTGTCATCACCAATAAAGCCGCCTGAGTAATGCCCCAAATGCAGCGCTATTTCAGTTCCATTACTACCAATAGCGAATCCATAGTCTGTTGTTAAATAAAGTGAATCACCAAAGTCGGAACCATCACCACTAGCAGCTGAAGTTGCTAATACCGAAGCACCAAAAGTGAAACCTTCTACACTGATACTCCCGTAAACCTCAGAGAAATCTGCGTCAGCTTCTGAAGCAGCATCAGGGTAGGCATAGTAAATATAACCAACATCATAGCTAACGCTTTCATTGATTGCGCCACTAAAGCCTGCATATAAGTCGAGCTCGTAGGTCATTTCATCTGCCCACGATGCATTTGATGCCCATGTACCGGCATAAAAGCCGGACTCGTTAGCGTAATCAATTCCACCCGAAATAGTAGCGTCGCCTCCTGTTTGCTCTTGACACGCCATAAGTGGTTGGAGGTTGCTGCTGCATTTGCAGTTACCTCTGCAAATGTCGTTGTTGATGTTATGCCTGCAAACGCCAGTGCACCGAAGAGTATTGTTTTTTGTAGTTTTAGCATGTTTCACTCCCGCTATATGACTTTTGCATACCAAGGTTTTATTATGTATTGCTTTGACCTTTTAACTGGATGCATTTTTATTATTTAACTGGGAAGGTAATAGCACTGTATGTGCCAGTCTCGTTTTAATTATTTTCAAGTAAAACTAATGCTATTAAAACAATTGCTTATGATGAAATTATGTTTTTGGAAGGAAGTTTTTTGATTTTCTGTCGCACGCTGCTGGTGCATAAACTAACCTAGCTGTACTATTAAAGTACAGCTAGGAAAGGTTTTTTAGCCAAAAATAGTGCGCATAAGGCTAATTGTTTCGTTTACACTGCGACCTTTTTGAACTTCACTTACAATTGAATCACGTTTACTGCGAATATGTTCAGGGATATCGTCAGCGGCAAGTGCGCGGTCTACTAAAATTTCTGCAGACTCTTTACCTCTACGTTGAGTTTTACCTGTTTTAGTTGTAGTACGCTTAGGCTTGCTTAGCAGTTTAATGTAGTTAGAGTTATCTGGTGTTTTAGCATCAGCATAGTGAAAGAAACATGGGATTAGCGCTTTAATAGCAACTAATTGTTCTTCTAACTCATTACTCGGTTTAGCCATTTTGTACCATGACATAGCTTGAATACCTTTTACGATATCTTGCCAGTAACGCTCAAAATCACTATTTTTAAGTTTAGAAACACCAAGGGCACCACATAAAGCATCTAATCGATTATTTGTAATCGGAGTAAATAAATCAGGGCGACGCATTGCAAGCAAACGAGTTGCAGGCGCAAGTGTTGGTTTTTCGTTGTTGTCGGTGAATATTTTTGAATAAGCAGCAACAAATTGTTGATACTCATATTGAGTAATATCACCTTCAAGCGGAATATTTACTAGTGCGTCGTCAAAAGCACCTGGTAAATCACCAAGCATTTGATGGAAGCTCTTTGCACTCTTTGTAGATGCAAACCATTCAACGTCAAAGTTGTATGTGCTTGGATCAAGTGATGCCATGTGCTTACCGCTAAACGCAAGTAAATCTTCAGGGATCATATCTTTAAGAGACTGTTCACGAATGCTTTTAATGTAGTCTACTAAACGAAGCTGTTCATCAAGTGCAATAACGTCTTTGTGTTGTTCTACAAATACACTTACAACAGGCCAAGGAGCAATACGTAAAGTTTTAACCTGTAAAAAGCTGATAGCTGAAATAAGCTGGTCGTGTAGCTTTTTAAGTACAGGCAATTGCTGTGGCTCTAGTAAATCGTAGTTCATACGATCTCTGCTAGCATTTAGCAATTCGTAACACCAAGGTAAAAAATCATCAGGGTGGTTTTCTACTTTCACGGCCATAAGGTTAAGGCTTAACTCTGAAGATTGCTTCAGAATGTTCTGATAGATTTGGTTTTCTTGTTCGCCTAGCGTCATTTTTGACGGTGAAATTAGCAGTTTTTTCATGCCTTGTAGAATCTCCGGTTTAGATATATATTTTTTTGCTGGTCTATTTTAGCGCAATTACGCTAATAACAACAGCGCTGTCCTTCATCCGTTGTAATTGAAATGACTAAATCGGTATTTTTGCTAATAAAATGAGACTAACGCTTTAACATGTATTAATCATTTTCATTTAGTACAAAGAGACTCTCAACTAAAATGTTGAGTTGTTTTTAGGGCAACTATGAACGACGGCGTAAGCCGTAATATTTCTACTGTACTTATTGTTTTGCTCGAAAAGTTAATCGTATCAGCGAGCTCTTATTGCGACAATCTGGCAAATTTACAAAAATGTTGCTATTTGGTTTCGCGTATTTTGTTCTTAAATTCTGCTATTGCCTAATAAACGAAAGCCCATGAGCCTAAAATATAATAGCCATATTAAATGTAGCTATTATTAAGAGTGGTATATCAGAAGCAAAAGTGTCAAAAACTAGAACAGCATAATAAAGCGAAGACCACGTACTTAATAAATAATTGTATCAGCGGTATTTAAGTCTTTATTTATAGAGTCTTCAATGCAACCTAGAGGTATTAAAATGTTTCAGGAGCGATTCATACAGAGACTGTAAAATTCAATAAAGTGCTTTTTTATCATAACTACAATGATTTTAAGGCTAACACTCGCTATGATAAGAACATTATTTGCACGTTTGAAAGGACGATCATGAAAACCTTACTTAAAATTGTAGGTGTAATACTTTTACTATGTATAGCACTCATTGCCGCCGCACCGTTTTTAATCCCTACTGATACTATTTTTAATAAAGTGTCGCAGCAGGTAGAACAAACAACTGGGCGTACTCTTACTATTAAAGGTGATAAAACACTTAGCGTATTCCCTGCATTAAAGTTAGAACTTAACGACGTGCATTTTGCAAACATGGAATCAGGTTCGCGCGCCGATATGGCGAGTATGAAACAGCTTGCTGTACACATACCTTGGTTTTCATTATTTGGTGGTGAGTTTAAATTAGATAAGTTTGTTATAAACGAACCAAATATTCTATTAGAAACCGACAAAAATGGTAAAGCTAATTGGCAGTTGTTTGATGCAGTTGCAGAGCAACCTAAAGAGCAAAGCCAATCAGGTGAAGCGATAAAGCTTCCAGATAACTTTGATATTGAATTAGGTGAGGTTGCTATTTATGGCGGTACATTTACTTACCTAGATGGCCAAACAGGTGCTAAACAACAAATTAGTGATTTAGAACTCGCTATTTTACTTCCATCACTTCGTAAAACATTAGAAGTAAAAGGGGGTATTACTTATATGCAGGAGCGTTTTGAGCTTGATATAAAATTAGATACTCCTGCTAAAGCAATTGAAGGTGCTACTTTTAATGTTAAACAAGCCTTAGATTCTCGTTTAGTTGATCTAACGTTCGAAGGGAGCATCGCTGGGCAAGGACAAGATATTAAAGGTCAGTTATCACTAAGCGGTGAGTCTGTTAAAAGTATTGCAAAATGGCAAGGTGTAGAGTTAAACGCTAAAGACAATGCTTTTAACGCATTTAGTGTAAACGGTAAAATGCACCTAGCAGGTGAGAAATTTAATTTAGAAGATTTAGTTGCGACGTTAGACGCATTGGAAATAAAAGGTAAGAGCGAGCTTAACCTAGGTAAGCGTTTAGCTGTAAATGCTGATATTGATTTAGGTATGCTTGATTTAAACCCGTACCTGCCTGAAGCAGTAGCAAAACAAGAAGAGCCAGTAGAGCAAAATGATAAGCCTGCGGAGCCAATAGTATGGGATGACACTAAAATTGATCTAAGTGCGTTAAATTCACTAGATGCGAATGTAGTTATTCGTTCAAGTGGATTAAAAGCTAACGATATTAAGTTGGGCGCAAATCAATTTACTGTTGCTTTAAAAAATAGCATTGCAAAACTAAGCCTAGATAGCTTTTCTGCTTATGAAGGGTCAGGTAAAGGCGTTATCAATGTAAACGCACAACAAGTACCTTATAAAATATCAACTAACTTTGACTTAGCTGGTATAGATGCACAGCCTTTATTAACTGATGCGGCAGGTTTTGACAAGCTAATGGGTAAGGGGTCTTTAAATTGGAACCTAAACACAACTGGCCAAAGTCAAAAGTCGTTTATTGGTGCGCTTAACGGAAAACTTGGATTTGAGTTTGCTGATGGAGCCGTAAAAGGTGCGAATATAGCTGAGATGGTTCGTAAAGGTAAGGAACTCATTTCAGGAAACTTTGGTGCTGCGTCTGAAGGGCTGGATACTGGGTTTGAAGAATCAGAGCAAACAGATTTCTCTGCACTGACTGGAAGTTTTAACTTTACTAATGGTGTTGGTAAAAATACTGATTTATCACTTATTAGCCCACTCGTTAGAATATCAGGTGAAGGCGATGTTGATTTACCACAAACAACAGTTAATTACCGTTTGGTTACAGGCATAGTTGGATCAATCGAAGGACAGGGAACCACTGATGACAGCACTGGTTTTAAAATACCACTACGTATAAAAGGGCCTTTCCACGATGTTGGTATAAAGCTTGATGTAGGCAATGCGCTTAAAGATGAAGCTAAGCAGAAGGTTGATGAGGCAAAAGAAAAAGCCAAAGACAAAGCAAAGGATAAGATTAAAGATAAATTAAAAGGTTTATTCGGTTAATCATCTATAGTTAAAACAAACAAGGCACTTATATAGTGCCTTGTTTGTTTTGTAACCACCTGTAAAATAGCTACATAGCCGTAATTACTCAACTTTAATAACCATACGCTCTAAATTAATTAAAAAATAACCTATCACTACCCCCTCAATGCTGGTACAATTGCCCGCCCTTAAGAGACAACTCGTTTGTTTTTTGATTGGGATTTAATCGAAATGTCTGATTTTTAAACGAATTTTAGACACGTTGTAATTACTACACCGGAGGTCATTAACATGATCCAAATGCAAACTCAGCTGGAAGTTGCTGATAACAGCGGCGCTCGCAAAGTGCAGTGTATAAAAGTCCTTGGTGGTTCACACCGTCGCTACGCAGCGATTGGCGACATCATTAAAGTTTCTGTAAAAGAAGCTATTCCTCGCGGTAAAGTGAAGAAAGGTGATGTTAAAAACGCGGTAGTTGTGCGTACCAGAAAAGGTGTTCGCCGTCCAGATGGTTCTTTGATCCGTTTTGACAGCAACGCGGCTGTTATCTTAAATGATAACTTGCAGCCAATTGGTACACGTATTTTCGGCCCTGTGACTCGCGAACTTCGTAATGATAAGTTCATGAAAATCGTTTCACTAGCCCCAGAAGTACTGTAAGGAGCCAATCATGGCAGCAAAAATACGTCGTGATGACGAAGTAATCGTACTAGCAGGTAAAGACAAAGGTAAGCGCGGAAAAGTGCTTTCAGTTGTTACTGAATCTGGTCGAATCTTTGTCGAAGGCATAAACTTGATCAAGAAACACCAAAAGCCGGTTCCACAATTGAACCAAGCTGGCGGCATTGTTGAGAAAGAAGCATCTATGGATGCATCAAACGTTGCGATCTTCAACTCGGAAACGAGTAAAGCTGATCGTGTAGGTTTCAAGATTGAAGATGGTAAGAAATTACGTATCTTTAAATCTACTGGTAAAACTATCTAATAGTTGGAGTAGAATGATGGCGAAACTGCATGAAGTATATAAAGACAAAGTAGTTGCGGAACTTCAAGAGAAGTTTGGTTTCAGCTCTGTCATGCAAGTCCCTCAGATCGAAAAGATCACATTGAATATGGGCGTGGGCGAAGCCCTAGCTGACAAGAAGATTTTAGATAACGCAGTAGCGGATCTAGCAGCAATCTCTGGTCAGAAACCTCTAATCACTAAAGCACGCAAATCTGTTGCTGGCTTCAAAGTGCGTGAAGGTTACCCGATTGGTTGTAAAGTAACCCTACGCGGCGAGCGTATGTGGGACTTTTTTGAGCGTTTGGTATCAATCGCTATCCCACGTATTCGTGACTTCCGTGGCGTAAGTGCTAAGTCTTTTGATGGACGTGGCAACTACAGCATGGGCGTACGTGAACAAATCATCTTCCCAGAAATCGATTACGATAAAGTAGACCGTGTACGCGGTATGGATATTACTATCACTACTTCTGCGAAATCTGATGAGGAAGGCCGTGCGTTGTTAGAAGCGTTTAACTTCCCATTTAAGAAATAAGGGTAGGGTTATGGCAAAGAATTCTATGAAAGCGCGCGAAGCAAAGCGCACAAAACTAGTTGCTCAGTTCGCTGAAAAGCGCACAGCACTAAAAGCTATCATCAGTGATGTTAATACATCTGAAGATGATCGTTGGGACGCGGTACTTAAGCTACAAGCTTTACCTCGTGATTCTAGCCCTGCACGTCAACGTAATCGTTGTAACATTACGGGCCGCCCACATGGTTTCCTTCGCAAATTCGGCATGAGCCGTATTAAAGTTCGCGAAGCAGCTATGCGCGGTGAAATTCCTGGCCTTAAAAAGGCTAGCTGGTAATAGAATCATGGGAGTAAGACTATGAGCTTGCAAGATCCTATCGCGGATTTGTTCACACGAATTCGTAACGGTCAATCAGCGAAGAAAGTATCTGTAACGATGCCAACTTCAAAGCTGAAAGTAGCATTAGCTAAAGTACTAAAAGACGAAGGTTATATCGTAGATTTCGCCGTTAACGGTGAAACTAAACCTGAGCTTTCTATCGAATTGAAGTACTTCGAAGGCAAAGCTGTAATTGAAAATATCCAGCGTGTAAGTCGCCCTGGTCTACGTATCTATAAGAAACGTGACCAATTACCTAAGGTAATGGGTGGTCTTGGTATCGCTATCGTATCAACTTCTAAAGGCCTAATGACAGACCGCACAGCACGTAGTGCTGGTGTTGGTGGTGAAATCATTGGTTTTGTAGCTTAATCGGAGGGGAACTATGTCTCGCATAGCAAAGGCACCAATTACTGTTCCTGCCGGTGTAGAAGTTACATTAAAAGGCCAGGAAATCACAGTTAAAGGCAAAAACGGTGAACTTACTCGTACTATCAACAACGCTGTTGAAGTACAAGTTAATGACAACGTTATTACTACTTTACCTCGTGATGGCGTAGCGAATGCATGGGCTCAAGCAGGTACTGCTCGCGCTCTAATCAACAACATGGTTGTTGGTACGCATGAAGGTTACGAGAAGAAACTTCAGTTAGTAGGCGTGGGTTACCGTGCTGCAGCTAAGGGTAAAACATTAGATTTAACTCTTGGCTTCTCACACCCAGTTAATTTCGCAGTTCCTGAAGGAATTACGATTGAAACTCCAAGCCAAACAGAAGTTCTAGTTAAGGGCGTAGATAAGCAGTTAGTTGGTCAAACAGCTGCTAACATTCGTGCATACCGTAAACCTGAGCCTTATAAAGGTAAGGGTGTTCGTTATTCAGATGAGAATGTACGCCGTAAAGAGGCTAAGAAGAAGTAAGGTAAGACGATGGATAAAAAAACAGCTCGTCTACGTCGTGCTAAACGCACTCGTAGAAATTATATTGAACAAGGCACAACGCGTCTTGTTATCCACCGCACGCCACGTCACATCTACGCTCAAGTTGTAAATGCTGAGGGTAATGTACTGGCTGCTGCTTCTACTGTTGAAAAGGCTATTAGCGAAACAGTTAAAGGCACCGGTAACGTTGAAGCTGCGCAAGCAGTTGGCAAAGCGGTTGCTGAACGTGCGGCTGACAAAGGCATCGAAAAGATTGCTTTTGATCGCAGTGGCTTTAAATATCACGGCCGTGTGAAGGCGCTAGCTGATGCTGCGCGTGAAGCCGGTTTGCAATTCTAGGAGTAGACTATGGCTAACGTAGAAGCAAAGCAACAACAGCCTGATCTAGCTGAAAAGCTAATCGCGGTGAACCGTGTGTCTAAAGTAGTTAAAGGTGGTCGTATCTTTAGCTTTACTGCACTAACTGTAGTTGGTGATGGCGCAGGTAAAGTAGGTTTCGGTTATGGTAAAGCACGTGAAGTTCCAGCTGCTATTCAAAAAGCAATGGAAAAAGCACGTCGTAACATGATCAACGTAGACCTAAATGGCAACACATTACAGCATCCTGTTAAGGGACGTCATGCTGGCTCACTAGTGTTCATGAAACCAGCATCTGAAGGTACTGGTATCATTGCAGGTGGTGCTATGCGTGCAGTACTTGAAGTGACTGGTGTGCAGAACGTACTTTCTAAATGTTACGGTTCTACTAACCCAATCAACGTGGTACGTGCAACGATTTCGGCTCTTGAGAATATGAATTCTCCACAGTCAATCGCTGCAAAACGTGGCCTTCGCGTAGACGAAATACTGGGGTAACCATGGCAAATCAAACTGTAAAAGTAACACAAGTAAAAAGCTCTATCGGTCGTTTACCGAAACATAAAGCTACATTACGCGGTCTTGGTTTACGTCGTATCAACCACACTGTTGAGTTAGAAGACACAGCATGTGTACGTGGTATGATAAACAAGGTTTCTTACATGGTTAAGGTAGAGGGTTAATTCGATGCATTTGAATACACTTTCACCTGCTGCAGGTTCAAAAACTGCTCCAAAACGTGTTGGTCGTGGTATCGGTTCTGGTCTAGGTAAGACTGGTGGTCGTGGTCACAAAGGTCAAAAATCACGTTCTGGCGGCAAAGTACGCGTTGGTTTTGAAGGCGGTCAAATGCCTATGCAACGTCGTCTACCTAAATTTGGTTTCACTTCTCGCAAATCTTTAGTATCTGCAGAAATAAACCTTTTTGAAATCGCTAAAGTTGAAGGCGATGTGGTAGACCTAAGCGCGTTACAAGCAGCTGGTCTAGTTAAAAAGAACGTTCTTTTCGTTAAAGTTGTTAAATCTGGCGAAGTTTCACGCGCTGTTACCGTTAAAGGCCTTAAAGCCTCTAAAGGTGCTCGCGAAGCTATTGAAGCTGCCGGAGGCAAGGTAGAAGACTAAGGAAGTACTAATGGCTAAACCAGGTCAAGATACAAAAAGTGCACAAGGTGGACTTTCGGAATTGAAGCGCCGATTACTCTTCGTATTGGGTGCTATCATAATTTACCGTCTAGGTTCATTTGTGCCGATCCCTGGGATTGACGCCGCTGTACTTGCCGATTTCTTCGAGCAACAAAAGGGCACCATTGTTGAAATGTTCAACATGTTCAGTGGTGGTGCTCTTGAGCGAGCTTCAGTGTTAGCACTGGGTATTATGCCGTATATCTCGGCTTCGATTATTACGCAACTATTAACGCATATGTATCCTCCGTTTATAGAGCTTAAGAAAGAAGGTGAGCAAGGGCGTAAAAAAATTAGCCAGTACACACGCTATGGCACGCTTGTGCTAGCTACTATTCAATCAATCGGTATTGCTTCTAGCTTACCGGGCATGATGGAGGGGTTAGTTGTTAACCCTGGTATGGGTTTCTATTTCACCGCAGTGGTGAGTTTAGTGACTGGTACTATGTTCCTTATGTGGTTGGGTGAACAAATTACAGAACGCGGTATCGGTAACGGTATCTCTGTTCTAATATTTGTTGGTATTGTAGCTAACTTGCCGTCTGCTATTGGTTCGACAGTCGAAATGGCGCGCCAAGGTGATTTGAATGTTTTTGTACTACTGATGGTTGCGGTAATCGTATTCGCTGTTACTTATCTTGTAGTGTTTTTTGAACGTGGACAACGTCGTATTGTTGTTAACTACGCTAAACGCCAACAAGGTCGTCAAGTATTTGCTGCTCAAAGCACGCATTTACCACTAAAAGTAAATATGGCGGGTGTTATTCCACCAATCTTCGCTAGTAGTATAATTCTGTTCCCTGGTACAATTGCTAGCTGGTTCGGCCAAGGTGAAGGTCCAGTTGCTGATGTATTACAAGCTGTAGCTACTACGTTGACCCCAGGTCAACCGTTGTACTCACTTGTACTAGCAGCAGCTATTATCTTCTTCTGCTTTTTCTATACAGCGTTGGTTTTTAACCCTCGTGAAACAGCAGATAACCTTAAGAAATCTGGCGCATTTATCCCAGGTATTCGTCCAGGTGAGCAGACATCTAAATACATTGATAAAGTGATGACACGCCTGACATTGGCAGGTGCTTTGTATATAACCTTTATCTGTCTGGTGCCTGAATTCATGACGATGGCGTGGCAAACGCCATTCTACTTCGGCGGTACATCAGTTTTGATTATCGTTGTAGTAATCATGGACTTTATGGCACAAGTACAGACTCACCTGATGTCTCATCAGTATGATTCTGTGCTGAAAAAAGCGAACCTTAAAGGCTACGGTCGATAAGGTCAGTTTACGGAGTTGAGCAATGAAAGTACGTGCTTCCGTTAAGAAAATATGCCGTAACTGTAAAGTTATTAAACGTGCTGGTGTAGTACGCGTAATTTGCAGTGAGCCTAAGCATAAGCAAAGGCAAGGCTAAGTAAACAGCGTGCAGGCTGAGTTTTCTCGGCCTGTGTTTTTAGTAGTAATTTGGTCTTCGTTTGAGTATCCTTACGGGCTTTTCAAACAGATGATTACCAAATTCGAATATAGGAGATGTGTTAGTGGCCCGTATTGCTGGCATTAACGTCCCTGATCATAAACATGCAGTTATTGGTTTAACAGCTATTTATGGCATAGGTAAGACTCGCTCTAAGGCTATCTTAGTAGCGACTGGTATCGCCGAAACCACAAAAATCGGTGAACTTTCAGACGAAATTCTTGACGTACTGCGTGATGCAGTTGGCAAGTACACTGTTGAAGGTGATCTTCGTCGTGAAGTTACTTTAAATATCAAGCGCCTTATGGACCTTGGTTGTTATCGTGGCCTACGTCACCGTCGCTCTTTACCACTACGTGGTCAAAGAACTAAGACTAACGCGCGCACCCGTAAGGGTCCACGTAAGCCTATTAAGCGATAAGGGGATAGTATTATGGCTAAGACACCAATTCGTCGTAAAAAGGTTAAAAAACAAGTTGCTGATGGTATGGCTCATGTTCATGCGTCTTTCAACAACACTATTGTAACGATTACCGACCGTCAAGGTAATGCACTATCATGGGCTACTGCCGGTGGTTCAGGTTTCCGTGGTTCACGTAAATCTACACCATTTGCTGCTCAGGTTGCTGCAGAGCGTGCAGGTACTGCTGCTCAAGAATACGGTTTAAAAAATCTAGAAGTTTTCATCAAAGGTCCAGGTCCAGGTCGTGAATCTGCTGTACGTGCTTTGAATGCTGCTGGTTACCGTATTACCAACATTACTGACGTGACGCCTATACCACATAATGGTTGTCGTCCACCGAAGAAACGTCGCGTTTAACAATAGGTTAGGAGAAATAACATGGCAAGATATTTGGGCCCTAAGCTCAAGCTGAGTCGTCGTGAAGGTACTGACCTGTTCCTTAAGAGCGGCGTAAGAGCTATCGACTCTAAGTGTAAACTTGAGACTGCACCTGGTCAGCACGGCGCCCGTAAAGGTCGTTTATCTGATTACGGTTTACAATTACGTGAAAAGCAAAAAGTACGTCGTATATACGGTGTATTAGAAAAGCAATTCCGTAACTACTACAAAGAAGCTGCTCGCCTTAAAGGTAATACAGGTGAAAACTTGTTACAGCTTTTAGAGCAACGTTTAGACAATGTTGTATATCGCATGGGTTTTGCTAGCACACGTGCAGAAGCACGTCAGTTAGTAAGCCATAAAGCGATTTTAGTTAATGGTCGTGTTGTGAACATTCCTTCATACGTAATTACTCCAGAAGATACTGTTGTAATCCGTGAGAAGTCTAAGACACAAGCACGTATCATCGCTGCTCTAGAGTTGGCTGAGCAACGTGAAAAGCCGACTTGGGTTGAAGTTGACGGTAAGAAATTGGAAGGCAGCTTTAAGCGTCTACCTGAGCGTTCAGACCTGTCTGCGGACATTAATGAACAACTAATCGTCGAACTTTACTCTAAGTAAAGTTAAGAGTTAAGAGAGGATAAAATGCAGGGTTCTGTTACAGAATTTCTAAAACCAAGGTTAGTCGACATCGACGCTATCAACCCAACGCGTTCTAAAATAGTTTTAGAACCATTAGAGCGTGGCTTTGGCCATACTCTGGGTAATGCTTTACGCCGTATATTACTTTCATCTATGCCTGGATGTGCAGTAACTGAAGTTGAAATCGACGGTGTATTACATGAGTACAGCGCGAAAGAAGGCGTTCAAGAAGACATCATTGAAATACTATTAAACCTTAAAGGTTTAGCAGTAACGTTAGAAGGCAAAGATGAAGTTTTTCTGACCCTGACTAAATCTGGTGTAGGCCCTGTTACTGCGGCTGATATTCAGCACGATGGCGATGTAACAATTGCTAATCCAGATCACGTTATTTGTAATTTAACTACAAATAACAGCGAGATCAGCATGCGTATTCGTGTTGAACGTGGTCGTGGTTATGTGCCGGCATCTAGTCGTTTATCCTCTGATGACGATGAGCGTCCAATTGGTAGATTGTTGCTTGATGCATCATTTAGCCCAGTTGAACGTATTGCGTACTCGGTTGAATCAGCTCGAGTTGAGCAACGTACAGATTTAGACAAGTTAATCATTGATATGGAAACAAACGGCACTTTAGATCCAGAAGAAGCGATCCGCCGTGCGTCTACTATCTTAGCTGAGCAATTAGATGCATTCGTAGATTTACGTGATGTAACTGAGCCAGAAGAGAAAGAAGAGAAGCCAGAATTCGATCCTATTCTACTTCGTCCAGTTGATGACCTTGAATTAACAGTACGCTCAGCAAATTGTTTGAAAGCCGAGCAAATTCAATATATCGGTGATTTAGTTCAGCGCACTGAAGTTGAGCTTCTTAAAACGCCTAATTTAGGTAAGAAGTCTCTAACTGAAATTAAAGACGTGCTAGCTTCACGTGGACTTTCTCTAGGCATGCGCCTAGAAAATTGGCCACCTGCAAGTTTAGCTGAATAATCTAAATCACTATATTAGTTTAGTTAGAAGGATAGGGTCATGCGCCATCGTAAGAGTGGTCGTCAATTAAACCGTAACAGTAGCCATCGTAAAGCGATGTTTAGCAATATGGCAGGTTCTTTGGTGAAACATGAAATCATCAAAACTACTTTGCCTAAAGCGAAAGAGTTACGTCGTGTAATTGAACCTTTAATCACACTGGCTAAGACTGACAGTGTAGCAAATCGCCGTTTAGCGTTTGCTCGCACGCGTGATAATGAAGTTGTTGGTAAATTATTCAGTGAAATCGGTCCACGTAACGCGGATCGTCCAGGTGGTTACACTCGTATTCTTAAGTGTGGCTTCCGTACTGGTGATAATGCACCAATGGCTTATATTGAACTAGTTGGTCGCCCAGCGACTAGCGAAGCAGTTCAAGAAGACGCACAGTCTGCAGAGTAAGTCTTAAAGAAACCTAAAAGCCGAGCTTATGCTCGGCTTTTTCTTGCCTAAAATTTGTCAAACTATATGAACGAGTAATTACCTTCTATTATGTGTATCGACTCATAGATTCTGAATCGATAGGTTGTTTTGACAGCTATTTTAATAGCTACCTAGTGACTCTTTACTTACCATTGATTGAAAATAGCCTATCAGGTTCTAGTTAAAGATCATTTTCATTATATAGTGATTTACAGTTATTAATGATAGCACTTCGAATTTAACTACCATTAAGCAATCCCTGATTAAGTTTTTATTTATTAGAGCTTATCAGAAGATATAGCGTTCGCTCTCTTAATCTATATACCGGTACTAAGAACCTCATAGTAAAGCTAATCATTGCGGCCTAAGTAAACTCACTTCTTAAATAAAACATAGCCCAATGAATTCAAATCTCAGCTTTTGACTATTTCAAATGATTTTAGCAACACGACTCTTAACTTATTGGTTGGCTTTTTCAGGATTGTTGATCCAAATACGTCTCTACTGATAGCTAGTTATCATAATTTTGATTTTAAATAGCCCTATAAACTTCTTGATACAGGTGGTTTAGTTGTGTTTTTGAGCGTTTAGCTCAAATACTCAGCGAACAGCACTTTATTTCAAGTTTTCTTCAAAAAAGGGTTGATCTGTTTTCGGATCTCCCTATAATGCGACCCCACTGAGATGGGAAACGCCGAAGCATAGCGAGGCACGAACTACTCAGAGAGTTAAATAAAACTTCGGTTTTAAATTGTCGAAAGAAAGTTTAAAACTAAGTGTTGACTCGAAAAATAAAGGGTGTATTATTCGCATCCCTTGAGACGCTAAAGCGACTCAAAACGTTCTTTAACAAT
>NZ_JADYXC010000022.1:0-85878 GCF_015864505.1 Pseudoalteromonas sp. SWYJ118
GAAACTTGAAAAAAGCTGTAAAAAAGGTCTGAAAGCTAAGCGTTTCAAAGCTGCACTCGATACTGATTATGCAGATAAAGTTTTACAGCTTATTTATTGAGCTTACGTAATCTTACCCTGAGCTCAAAACTTGCGTCTTTATATATTTAGTGCATTAATGTAAGTAATATTAAATGATTAAAAGCTGCTGGGTATTAAGCATGGACAAAGGTTTAAACTTTGGTGAATTAACAGGTAAAGGACAATCTGTTCGAAGTAAGTTAATTATAACCTTTATAATTATAGCCTTAGGGCCACTTTGTATACTTACGTGGTTTAGTCTTGAACACGTAAATCGCACCCTTAAACAAAATGCAGACACTGAACTAAACGAGCTCAATAATATAGGTAAGCAATTTGCTGATATTTGGTTTGCGGACCATGTTAAAGACTTATATTTGCTCAGGACACAATTTGATATTAGCCCTGCTAAAAAGCAAAAATTAATCAGTCAATTTGTTGAGCAGTACGACTTTGTTAATAATGTAGAGCTTATTGATGTAGACCTCGTTAATTCACTCCCCACATCCCCCTTTTTTAATGTTATTAAAGATCAACGCTTTAACGACATTCGTTCTGGTATTAAAAATACAGGAGAAATTCAATTTCAGTCAATGACTGTCTCAGGGCGTGAGTATCATATTATTGGTTTACCGGTATTAAATGACGAAAATAAGTTACAAACCATATTGCTCGCAGATATAAATTTAAACGGCTTATTGAATAATCTAAGTAAAATACACACAGCTAATAAAGACATAACATTTTATGTTATGCACAATAATAAAATTCAAAAGAGTAATAATACAGACGATGCCCAACCACTATTTTTCTCTCAGAATGGCTCACCAACACAACGTGTTTTTTCTTATAGTAATAAAGATGAAGCCACTTTATATGGGTATATTAATTCTTTAGAGTTTTTAAATGAATCTGGTTGGCAATTACTTGTATCAAAACCAAAAGACGTTGCATTGCAAGGGTCTAATTATTATAAGCAGCTCGCTATATTAACAAATATGGGGGCGTTACTACTTATATTAACGTCGTCGTGGTGGTTTGGTCGTCGGCTTTCTCGTCCTTTAATTAACTTAGCTAAAATTGTTGAAAACATCACCAAAGGTGATGTGGTTAAAGTGCCAATAATAAACGACAGCATAGAGTTTAATCAGCTTTCATTAGGCCTGCGTAAGTTAGTGGCCGTAAAAGCAGAACAGCAAAGCATACTGCAAAAACAACGCTCTGCACTTCAAATTGCATTAAAACAATTAGCTGAGCAAAAAAGCGCATTAGATGAACATGCCATTGTTGCAGTAACTGATCTGCATGGCACCATTACTTTTGTAAATAAGAAATTTTGCGAAATTAGTGGCTATGATGAATATGAATTAATAGGTCAAAACCATCGTATTTTAAATTCAGGAAAGCACGAAAAAGAATTTTTTAAAAATATGTATAAAACCCTCAAACGCGGAGATGTATGGAACGGGCAAATATGCAATAAAGCGAAGCATGGTGGTTTTTATTGGGTAGATACGACCATTGCGCCATTTTTAGATGAAAGCGGTAAACCGCAAAGCTATATTGCTATTCGTACCGATATGACATTTCTTAAACTGCAAGAACTAGAACTTGAGCAGCATAAAACACAGTTGCAGTTAGTGATAGATACAACTGCTGTAGGTATTTGGGATTGGTATATTGATACTAACGTAGCTGTTTTAAATAACCGTTGGGCTGAAATTATAGGGTATAAACTGAGTGAAATAGAGCCTTGTACAATACAAACTTGGTATAAATTTATTCACCCAGAGGATTTAATTGAATCAGACTTAAAGCTAAAAGCGCACTTTGCTGGTGAAACAGATTACTACGAAAGTGAAGCGCGTATGAAGCATAAAAATGGCCACTGGGTGTGGGTGCTTGATACAGCTAAAGTGGTTGAATGGAATAGTGATGGTTCGCCTAAGCGAATGATAGGTACTCACTTAGATATCTCAGATAAAAAAGCAACTGAACTTGAACTGCAAGGAAGCCGAGATAGATTTGCATCTTTGGTATCAAATATACCGGGTATTATTTATCGGTGTAAATTTGATGATAAATTAAGCACACTTTATATGAGTGAGCAAGCAAGTGAGATAACAGGCTATTCACCTGATGAGTTGATAGGCAATGATGCTCTAAGCTTTTTTGATTTAATATGCGAAGACGATTCTAAAAAAATAAAAGCTGAAATTTTACGCTGTGCCAGTGCTAAGCAGTCATGGTCTGTTGAGTATAGAATTACAGCTCGCGATGGCTCTTTGCATTGGGTAAATGAAAAAGGCCAAGCAATTTACGATGAAACTGGTAACGTTTTGTATTTAGATGGATTTATTTTAGATATTACAGAGCGATACAATACGCAATTAAAAATAAATCGTCAGCAAAGCTTGCTAGAGTCAATGAGTAAGCAAGGGCAGATTGGTGCATGGGAAATTGACTTAGAAGCACATACTCTTTATTGGTCTGATGAAGTTAAAGTTATCCACGAAGTACCAGAGGGATTTGAGCCGAGGATAGATACCGCAATTGATTTTTATAAACCAGGAGTGCACCGAGATACTATAAATACTTTGTTTGAATGCGCAGTAACATTAGGTGAAAGCTGGAGTGTTGAACTTATTATTTTAACCTATGCTGGGCAAGAACGCTGGGTTAAATCGATGGGGCAAACAGAGTTTAAAGATGGTAAATGTGTGCGTGTTTTTGGCTCATTTCAAAGTATTGACGCACATAAACGCCTTGAACTCGAAAGCGAAAAAGCAAACCGCTATAACAAAAATTTAGCCGCGCTTACAGTCGCACCTGAAGTGCAAAATAGTGATGTAGAGCAAGTTAAAAAGCTAGCGGTTAAATCTATGTGTGAAGTGCTAAATATTGCACGTGCGTCGGTATGGATTTTTAACGAACAACGAGACGTGATGGCGTGTCATAGCTTATATATAGATGGGCAAGGGTTTGTAGATACAGATGCTGTTTTAACTGCTAAAGACTATCCTGCATATTATAACGCCATTTATGAGCAAAACTTAGTGGCTATTGATGATGTTTATACTCATCCGGCAACTGTTGATTTTATAGAAGCGTATGCAAAACCACTCAATATTAAATCAATACTTGATGCAGTTATAGCAACAGGCGATGGTAATTTAGGTATTTTATGTGCTGAAACTGTTGGCGAGCACCACTATTGGACGCAAAGTGAAGAAACCTATCTTCGATCATTAGCTACTTTAGTGGGCAGTACGTTGGTTTCTCAAAAACGAAAAGTAATTAGTGAAGAGCTTAAAGTTGCGCTTGTAAAAGCAGAGGATGCAGCTATTGCTAAGAGCCAGTTTTTAGCAACGATGAGTCACGAAATAAGAACGCCAATGAATGGTGTACTCGGTATGCTAGAGCTTGTTCAATTAGAGTCATTACCTAAACCAATAGAAACTAAAGTCGATATAGCCAAAACAAGTGCACATTCTTTATTGGGTGTCATTAACGATATTTTAGATTTTTCTAAAGCTGAAGCGGGTAAAATTGAGCTTGAAGAAATTAACTTTAATGCCCGCGATTTAATTGGTGAAGTTGCTGCCGCGCAAGCATTTACAGCTCAAGACAAAGGGATTGAAATAATTTTAGATTTGGTTGCACTTGAACCTTCGCAGTTATGCGGTGATCCTGGGCGAATTCGCCAAGTACTTACTAATTTACTAAGTAACGCCGTTAAGTTTACGAGTAAAGGCGAGGTTGTTGTAAGTGCGAAAGTTAATAAAGTGGCTCAAGGCTTAGAATTTATTGTCAGTATAAAAGACTCAGGTATAGGGATCAGTTTAGAAAAACAGCAGCAATTATTTACTCCGTTTTCTCAAGTAGATGCATCAACAACGCGTGAATACGGGGGCAGTGGCTTAGGGCTGGCTATTTGTAAGCAGCTTTGTGAGCTAATGGGTGGGGCAATTTCTCTTAGT
Source organism: Pseudoalteromonas sp. SWYJ118 (assembly GCF_015864505.1). Lineage (NCBI taxonomy): Bacteria > Pseudomonadati > Pseudomonadota > Gammaproteobacteria > Alteromonadales > Pseudoalteromonadaceae > Pseudoalteromonas > Pseudoalteromonas sp. SWYJ118. The sequence continues at coordinate 4,041 of NZ_JADYXC010000022.1, forward strand.
AGTGAAGCCGGCGAAGGAAGTACCTTTACTGCCACTATAATGCTGACCCCTGGCGATCAAAAAGAGCGTTATATTCCTAATATTAATATGAAAGAGTTAACGGTTTTAGTTGTTGATGATAACGAAACAAATCGGATAGTAATTTTACAACAGCTTGAGCATTGGGGCGCTAAGGTTGCGCTTGCATGCGATGCACATCAAGCACTTGATATGTGCGCGCAGCAATATGAAAGCAAAAATTGTATGTACGATATTGCAGTGCTTGATATGCAAATGCCAGGAATGGACGGCATAGAGCTTTGTAAAGCACTAAAAGCACATGCACATTATAAATCAATGCCACTTGTAATGATGACTAGTATTGCTGGTATGGAAGGCGCTCAGCGTTATTCTGACGCTGGCTTTCAGGCATATTTTCCTAAACCTGTGACCACTGCCGATTTAATTTCTGCACTGTCGGTTATAACGAGTAATGATGCAGGCGAGACACTTCCACTTGTTACGTCAGGCTATATTTCGTCACTTAAAAAAGAAAAGGTGCAGGAATCTGCCCAAATACTACTTGTAGAAGATAATCCCATTAACCAACAGGTGGCTAAATTAATGCTCAAAAAGCTTAATTGTGACGTTACGATTGCCGGGAATGGTCAATTGGCAATTGATATATTAAAAGCGCATGATTCAGGATTCTTTAAGCTTGTACTTATGGATTGCCAAATGCCAGTTTTGGATGGCTTTGGGGCAACTGCAGCTATACGCGAAGGGGTCGCGGGTGAGCAGCACAAAAATATAAAAATTATTGCCATCACTGCTAATGCAATGGACTCCGATAAAGAGCGCTGTATAACTGCTGGAATGGATGATTACTTGAGTAAACCTATTCAATTAGATATTTTAAAAGATAAATTAGAGCTGTATATTTAAGGTCAAAATACAATGAGTAAACCCGTTATAATACGTGATGCAAAACCAAGTGACGCAAAAACAATTTTGCACTTTATTACCGAACTTGCCACATACGAAAAAGAACCTGATGCGGTAAAAACAGATGAACAAGCAATTCTAGATACTTTGTTTAGCGAAGGATCAACCGCGCACAGCATAATTTGTTTAGAAGGCGATGAGCCAATTGGTTTTGCAGTATATTTTTATAATTACTCTACCTGGTTAGGTAAAAATGGCCTGTACCTAGAAGATTTATATGTAAGCCCTGATAGTCGTGGCAATGGTGCAGGCAAAGCCATTATGAAGCACTTAGCTAATAATGCGATTAGTAATAACTGTGGCCGTTTTGAATGGGTGGTCCTTGATTGGAATAAACCCGCTATCGATTTTTACAATAGCATTGGTGCAAAGCCACAAAACGAATGGATTATATATCGCTTAACAGGGCAGGAATTATTAGATTTCGCTAAATAGTTAATGAAAATCATTTGCATTTGCGTTGTTGGGTGTGTAAGTTAAATACACACTCAATAATTAAATGTGCAGATGATTATATGATCTCAAGTCAAAAACAGCCCCAGCCAGATCTACTCTATCTTGAACAAGCATTAAGCCCTTGGCAGTCGAACATAATGCAAGGTAATTATGCATTTGAACAAGGTGCTTTACTCGAAGCACGCGATAAATACTTATTAGCCAAAACACTCGCAGATCATCTCCTTCAGCAGTTTTTATACGCTCAGATTAATAATAATGCCATTCATGCTATTGAGCATTGTATACCCGCACTTGTTGTTGCTTCACATAATTTAGCTGATACCTATATTGCTATGCAACAGCCTGAAAATGCATGTAAATGGTTATGCGAAGTACACTTAACACTCTCTTCATTAATTAAGCATACTCATTACGATATACAAAAAGTGAGTAAGCATCATTACATTAAAACTTCCTCTGAACTTGTATCATTTGTACAGCGTTATCCTTCTTTTCCAGAACTGATTGAGCAAGTGAATTTTTGCTTATGCTCTAAAGACTCAACAAACAGCCTGCTACATTAAAATAAAGGAGTAATTTATGGCGTTTACCTTGCCAGCACTTTATTATGAATACGATGCGCTTGAGCCTCATATAGACAGTAAAACAATGTATATTCATCATACTTTACATCATCAAACCTACATAAATAAGGCTAATATAGCATTAGAGAACACTGAATATGCCAACGTAAATGCTGAGGAGTTACTTATTAATATAAGTAAGCTGCCCACTCAATTGCAAAAAGCGGTTCAAGAACACGTAGGTGGGCACTTTAATCACAGTTTGTTTTGGCAAGTAATGAGCCCGCAAGGAGGTGGTAAACCTGAAGGTATTGTGGCCCAAGCTATAAATGAGCAACTCGGCGGTTTTGATGAATTTAAAGAGGAATTTACAGCCGCTGCAATTAGCCAATTTGGTAGTGGCTGGGCGTGGTTATGCGTCATGCCAGATGAAAAGCTGATTGTACAAAATAGCGCTAATCAAGATTGCCCTTTAATGCAAGGGAATATCCCTATTTTGGGACTTGATGTATGGGAACATGCCTATTACTTGAAGTATCAAAATAAGCGCCCTGAGTATATCGCTGCTTTTTATAATGTAATTAATTGGACTGAAGTTGAAAAGCGCTACTTAGCTGCTATTAGTAGAGTTCCGAATATGGCTAGTAAAGTGAGTTTTTTTCTATAAGCTAGACTCTATTAGGTTATTTTACAGAGCCGCTTATGGACAATTCACATTGGCAAAAAGCACGTCAGAGCCGCGATCCACGTTTTGACGGGCTTTTTTATGTTGCTGTTAAAAGTACGGGCATATATTGCAGACCAATATGCCCAGCTCCTACCGCACACGAAAAAAACGTCACGTATTATCAGTTTGCACATAATGCAGCCCAAGCTGGGTTTAGGCCATGTATACGATGCAGACCCGATAGCGCACCAGGCAGCGCTGCTTGGCAGGGTACAAAAACCACAGCTCTGAGAGCTAAGCAATTAATTGATCAGCACGATGAGCACGACTGCGAAAAATTAGCAGCTCGTTTAGGTGTAAGTAGTCGTTATTTAAGACAGTTGTTTAAGCAGTATTTTGGCGTGTCGATTACGCAATACCGATTATTTAACCAGTGTCACTTTGCTAAAAAGCTGATTCAAGAAACACATTTACCTCTTACCGAAATAGCATTTGCCGCTGGCTTTAAAAGCATTAGGCGCTTTAATGATGCTTTTTTACAGCAGTTAAATATAGCTCCCTCAAAGCTGCGCAGTGGCGATAAAAAACCAACATCAACACTCACTTTAACGCTACCATTTAGGCCGCCTTATAATTGGCCTGCTTTGCAGGGCTTTTTACAACGGCGCTTGATAAAACCAATGGAGTGGATAACACAAACGAGCTACGGACGTACTTTTGCAAGTGAGGAATATAAAGGAAGCTTTACCGCTGAATTTATAGCGAGTAAAAACCACTTTAGTGTATCTATCAATATAGACAATACGGTGTACTTACAACCCGTTATAAATAATATACGCCGTGTGCTTGATTTAGATGCCGATATTAATTTAATTGAAACGCATTTAAGCGCCAATATTAACAATGCGTTTACAGTGTGTGAAGGGCTCAGACTTCCAGGGATTTGGTCAAGTTTTGAAGCCGGTATAAGGGCGGTACTCGGACAACAAGTGAGTGTTACTGCGGCGCATAATTTAGTAACAAAGTTAGTTGATGAATTAGGCGAAAAAGAGGGCGGTGTTATTTACTTCCCTACGGCTAAAATTGTCGCTAATAGTGATTTTGCATTTTTTAAAATGCCACAAGCACGCAAAAATGCGCTACACAACTTAGCCCAGTTTTGTGCACTAAATCCTGAAAATGACGATTTAGACGAATGGCTTAATTTAAAGGGAATTGGTCCTTGGACAGTAAATTATGCAAAGTTGCGAGGGCAAAGCCAGCCCGATATATTACTTGATGGCGACTTAGGTGTTAAAAAAGCTCAAGCGGCGGCAAACCCTTTCGTACCTGCTAACAGCGCTCCTTTTCGCTCTTACTTAACTTTTCAACTTTGGCAGCAATTATAATGATCATTCAAACATCCATTTCGAGCCCTATAGACGACATAATTATTCAAGCGACCGAGAAAGGCGTGAGTTACGTTGGGTTTTATCCACCAGTTGAACACCCTCATACGCCATTTGAGCAAGTCGCTAACAAGGCGGTGCTTATTTGTGCTGCGCAGTTAAATGAGTACTTTGCAAAAAAACGCACTACTTTTGATGTACCACTTGATACAAACGGTACAGCATTTCAACAAAGCGTATGGCAAGCACTATTAACGGTGCCTTTTGGGCAATCACAAACATACGGCTATATTGCAAACCAACTCAATAACCCAAAAGCAGTGAGGGCAGTAGGTGCTGCGAATGGTAAAAATCCGATTAGCATTATAGTGCCTTGCCACCGAATTATTGGCGCAAATGCAAAGTTAACGGGCTATGCTGGTGGGCTTGATAGGAAACTTTGGTTGCTGAAACACGAAGGATTAATGTAAATTAATTTAACGAATATTTTGTATGTTTAGTTCTACATACTACACTGTAGATTTAGTTTATAAATAAAAATCACTATGAAAATTAGAACGTTACTTTATATTTTTGTTTTGAAGTGTATTGTTTTTTGCGATGGCGTTACGGCCAAAGAATTACTTTTTTGTTATGAAGATAAAAATGCAGCACCACTATTTTTAGGTGTTGATAAGGCTATACCTATTGATCAACCTGATGCCTCAGTTGAGGTTTTAAGTTTATTAGATAAAGCGATTGATGGTGTTGAGATTAAGTTTGTTAGAAAACCATGGCGTAGATGCTTAAGCGATTTAGAATTTAATCGAGTTAATGCTGTTATTGCCAGTTACCGCAAAGAACGAGAAAACCTTGCTGTTTACCCTGTTGATCAGCAAGGTAAGTTACAAGATGACTATGCAGTAAGTGAATTTAGTAGCTGCCTTATAGGGCGTTATAAATTTCATAAAGAATGGGAGACTCGCGAAGTATTTCAAAATAAAGCATTTACGATAGCTATTCCTAATGGCTATGGACTAAATAGCGCGTTGAAAGAAGAACCATTTTTTATTCATAATACGTTTTCTAAAAGCAAAGCTTTTGAGTTGCTAGATAAGGGCGTGGTGCAGGCGAGCGTTGATATATGCCAAGTTGATGGTTTAAAAGTGTCGAGTTATCCGTATAAAGGTAATAACGTTAAACCGATTTACCCACCGTACGAAACAAGCCATGGTTATCTTATTTTTTCAAAACAATTCTACGAAGAAAATAACGCTCTAAGCTTGCAAATGTGGCAGTGGTTATCAAAATTTGAAAGTGCACCTATCTATATTAAATATTTACAAACACTTAGGGCCTGTTTATCTTTCGAGGTTGAATTTGCAGCAGACTGTTTGGTATTTAGGTAAGGCAGAGCCTATATATGTGGTTATTCCCCATAAATAGGCGATAACGCAGCATAAATGCCAAACATGCGCTGCCCGAAGGGTTCTGCCTAGGGGCAATTTACTCTTTGTTGCCTACATGGATGTAGGTAAGGGGCGTGAGCAGGACGCGGAAGCTTTGCTCGGTTTTTACTTAGCCCGCTAGGTTACAAACCTCACGCCGCGATTAAATAGCCCCTAGGTTGAACAAATTTTAATCCTGAAAGGTCAGCAGGCCCTAATAACCTCGTTAAATTCGCGTTTGTAAATTGGTATTAATTTAATATTAAGGTAGCATAAGCGCACTTTTTATAAAATGGCACTGCAATGGCTCAATTATACTTTTACTACTCTGCAATGAATGCAGGTAAATCAACCACGTTATTACAATCTGCATTTAATTATAAAGAACGTGGCATGGAACCTGTGATCCTTACTGCTGCCATTGATGATAGACAAGGCGTGGGTAAAGTATCGTCTCGTATTGGCTTGCAAGCAGATGCGCATGTATTTGATGCTAGCAAAGATGTTTTTGATCTTATTCAATCACTCAACAATGATAAAAAACGCCATTGTGTATTAGTTGACGAGTGCCAATTTTTATCAAAAGAACAAGTAATGCAATTAACCGATGTGGTTGATGAATTAGGTATACCGGTATTGTGTTATGGCTTGCGTAACGACTTTAGAGGCGAGCTATTTATAGGGTCGCAATATTTGCTTGCGTGGGCTGATAAGTTAGTTGAGCTTAAAACTGTATGCCACTGTGGACGTAAAGCAAACCATGTACTGCGTACCGATGAAAATGGTGAAGCAATAGCCGATGGTAACCAAGTAGAAATTGGCGGCAATGACCGATATGTTTCGGTATGCCGCAAACATTATAAAGCCGCGTTAAATATGGGCCGACAAAGCATTTAAAAATGTATCAATATCTTCGCGCGTAATATCTAAATGCGTTACTAGCCTAAGCTGCTTGCTTGGGCTAAATAGTATACCTTGTTGTTTAAGTGCCTCAGCAATCTCTTCAATGTTTATACTGCTAGTGTATGTTGCGTAAACCATATTAGTGGTGTTACTCATATCTACAGTAAAGCCACTGATTTCACTTAATTGTTGAGCCAAATAACGTGCATTTGCATGATCGTCTTTTAAGCGCTCTACATTGTGCTCAAGTGCAAACTGCCCGGCAGCTGCAAGCATTCCGGCTTGGCGCATACCGCCACCAAGTACTTTTCTCCATCGTCTTGCTTTATTAATAAGTGCTGGTGAGCCTAATAATAAAGAGCCTACGGGCGCCCCCAAACCTTTAGATAAACAAATAGAAATTGAGTCAAAGTGCTTTGTGATTTCAGTGATATCAATATTTAGCTCAACAGCGGCATTAAAAGCACGTGCGCCGTCTAAGTGCAGCGCTAAATTATGCGTATTAACAAAGTCACGAGCTTGGGCTAAGTACTCAAGCGGGAGCACTTTTCCGCCTATGGTATTTTCTAAGCTAAGTAATCGCGTGTTTGCAAAATGGCAATCGTCTGGTTTTATTGCTGCAGCTATTTTACTGAAGGGGATGCTACCATCGGCTTCATTTTCAATAGGCTGTGGTTGCACAGACCCTAAAACAGCTGCTCCGCCACCCTCAAACTTATAATTGTGAGCATTTTGGCCACAAATGTATTCGTCACCTCGCTCACAATGCGCCATTATTGCAAGTAAGTTGGCTTGTGTACCTGAGCTACAATAAAGTGCGGCTTTAAAGTTAAAACGCTTACACGCATAGGCTTCTAGTTGGTTAACGCTTTCATCATCACCGTATACATCGTCACCAACCGGTGCGCTGTACATAATATCGCGCATTGTGTTTGTTGGTTTTGTAACTGTATCAGAGCGAAAATCTATCATGATTGCCTTATCCTTTTTATTGTTTTTAATAAAATTGGTATTAATCAAGCTCGCTACAAATTTGCTCACGAGTGTCTTTATCAAAGTAAGTCCATGCAATAAAGCGGCTGATTTTTTGACCTTGTGCCATATCAACTATTTTATATTGTGCTATTGGGTGGGCTTTTAATACTTCTTCAAGAGCTGCAATATTATCTTTTTTGGATACTAACGACGTAAACCACAGTACTTGCTCTGCAAAGTCTTCGCTCTCTTTAATCATGTTAGAGATAAACTGTACTTCACCGCCTTCACACCATAATTCATTATTATGACCACCAAAATTAAGTGCGCTACTGGGTGTTTTTCCTAGGTTTTTCCACTTACGTTCACTGCCTTTACTTGCCTCTTCTTCGCTTGCATGAAACGGAGGGTTACAGAGCGTTAAATGATATAGATCTTTTTGATTTACAACGCCTTTAAAAATATGTGATGCGTTTTTTTGTTGTTTTAGGGTTATTTTTAAACTATTAAACTGAGCAATTTGCTTTGCTATTTTTACCGAAGCTGCATCAATATCAGTCCCTGTAAAATGCCACTTATATTCACTTGTACCAGTAAGCGGATAAACTAAGTTAGCGCCAGTGCCAATATCAAGCACTTTAATTTGCTTACCTAAAGGTATTTGTTGTTGATTATCATCACTTAATAAGTCAGCTAAGTAATGAATGTAGTCAACACGCCCAGGTATAGGTGGACATAAATTGTGCTCAGGAATATCCCAAAAATCAATATTATAATGTGCTTTTAAAAGAGCTTGATTGAGTGTTTTAACGGCTTTGTTATCACTAAAATCAATACTTTTAGTACCTGCAGGTGTGGTTATAACAAAAGGCAGTAGAGCAGGGTGCTCTGTTGTTAATAAATCGAAGTCGTACCCATTTTTATGTAGGTTACGAGGGTGTAATTTTGAACGTGCTTTATTTTCTTTCATGGCTTCATTTTAACAACAGATATGATGTGGTGATTGTAACAAATGCTGATGAGTAAAGTGCAGACATTTCCTTTGGTATATTTAATATTGCTGGTAGGATGAGTTGAAAATAATAAAAAGGAATAACTGTGGCGATTTCTCAGCAATCAATAATTATCAATTTAGACGCTCACCAAACACTTCATTTACGTCGAATCAGCGATGATAATCAGCAAGGGCCTGTCGTATTTTTTATGCATGGAGCTGTAGAAAACGGTAAAATTTTTTACACCCATTCTAATAAAGGGCTTGCCCCTTTTTTGGCTGAGCATGGGTACCGATGCTATGTGGCTGATTTACGTGGACGAGGTGATAGTAAGCCAATTATTTCGAGCGAGTCCGAATATGGACAAACTGAGTCTATCCTAGAAGACATCCCTACCTTTATTAAGCAAATAGAGTTGATTGAAGGCAAGAAGCCTGACTACTGGGTCGCTCACTCTTGGGGCGGGGTATTGATGAACAGCGCGTTTGCACGTTTTCCAGAGTATATTAATGATGTAAAAGCGTGTGTGTATTTTGGCTCTAAGCGTTCTTTATTTAATAACCATCCTCAAAAATTATTACAAGCCAATTTAATTTGGTATTTTATGGCACCTTTACTTGCTAAAAAACACGGCTATTTAAATGCTAAAGGTTATAAGTTGGGAAGCGATAACGAAACTCAAAAGTCGCATTATCAAAGTATGCAATGGGCTAAAAAGAAGCCATGGATAGATTCTGATGATAATTTTGATTATGCAAAAGCTCTAAACAACCTGCATTTACCGCCAACGCTTCATATTGCTGCGGTAAAAGATAAAGCATTAGCGCAACCAATCGATATTCAAAAGTTTATGGACGAATCAGGGCCTGGCATTCAACAAATGCGAATTTACGGTCGTAAACACGGGCATAATTTTGATTACGATCATATTAATATGCTTACCCACCCAAGTGCGCGTGATGATCAATTTAAAGATTTACTTAATTGGTTTAAAGCACATCTGTAGGATCTGTTGACCTTTCAGGGTTGAACCCAAAAGGCAGCGCATGTTTGGTCTTTATGCTACGTTATCGCCTATTTATGGGGAACAACCACACTACATAGGCTCTGCCTTGCCTAAATACCAAACAGCCTACTGCAAATTTAACCTCGAAAGATAAACAGGCCCTAATTAATTCTCATCAAGTAACTTTAAAAGCGGTGTTTTGTAACGCTCCCACTTAGCGATTGCGGCGTTATTAATAGGTTGGCGAATAGCATGTTTACTCAACGTGGTTACCGGTGTTTTTTGTTTATAAAACGCTAAGCAACGCTGTTCAAAATGACAGTTTAAAAAACCAAGTAACTGCGTTAGCTGCTCTTTTGGGTTGCTCACTAAATCTTCGTAACTGACATCATAAATTGGCATACTTTTAAAGGAGTACCAATGGCTCATCAGTTTTTCATACACACTATGGTAAAGCTTAAACTCAGGTAGTGAGCAAAAATAAGGCTCGTTTTCGGCAAAGTAATTAGTGAAAATAGAAAACGCAGTAGCATTAAAGTTGCGACTTAAGTTTATAAATTTGGCATTTGGAAATAGGATATATATTAGTCCGAGCGACTGATAATTACTCGGCAGTTTATTTATTATAAAAGGTCTGATGGGCGATGCTGTTTTTAATGTTGCGATATAAAGCTCGCGGGCTTTTTTGATTAAGTCAGGCGTTAAATGCGCTAAACATTGCGGGTAAGCAACTCCCGTTTTTTGCTCGATAAAAGCAACCGCGTTATTACTAATACTCGTACTTTCTCCTAGGCTCGAAAACTGACTATGGCTTGCCAACATTTGCTCCAGGAGGGTAGAGCCACTACGAGGCATACCAATAATAAATACAGGTGTAATATTACCTGTAAATTTTTTATCGGCAGAGGCAATAAATTCCTCGGTGTTGTATTTTATTATTTCATCGTAAAAAGGGATTAAACCTTTAGTGTTAAATTCACTTAATTTTCTTTGTAATTTATTTGCCAATATAAAATAATTAAATGCTTGCTCGGTATCTTCAAGTGCATCGTAACTGTTTGCTAATGCGTAGTAACACACCATTTTTAAACGTAAATTGCTCGTTTGAGTTAGTAAGTGGTGCAAATTACTTACATAATTATGCTCTTTATCAAACCGGCCTAACTGCACAAGTTCAAATAAAATATAAGCTGTTACAGGGTATACCCCAATACTGAGTGCATGAGCAAAGGTTGTATGGGCTTTATCTAACTCGCCATGTGTTAAATAGTGCTGTGCTAAGTAATAATGAGGCTCTGGGTTATGACTTGCTAATTTTTTTGCGTATTCGAGCACCGTTAACGCATCGTTTGGCGAATTAACACCGTTAAATGCATCAGCAAGGGCATGTAATGGTTCAAGCATATGAGGCATGCGCTCACACGCTTTTTGGAGTAAGTACACGGCAGCGTCATAACGCTCTAATCGTAGGGCAATTCTGCCTAAGCCAAATAAAGCTTCACCATTTTCGGGATTACTATTTAATAGCGTTTTAAAATGAAACTCAGCTTCTTTGAGTTTATTTTGTTGAAATAATTGGTTGGCTTTATTAAGTAACATAGTTAGACATTATTATTATTTTTATTAACTATAAAATTAAAAAGGCGAAATGTCTTTAACATTTCGCCTTTGGTTCTTCATGAAAATAGTTTAAAAAGTATATGTTGCTTTAGCGTAGTAAAAGCCACCGTTAATACCAAACGGAGATGTTTCGTAGAACTGACCACCCCAGTTGTTATTAGGGATACCCGTTGCATCTGCAAAATCAAGTTTTTCAGCATCTTGGTCGAATAAGTTTTGAGCGCCTACAGAGAAGCTAACTGATTCATTTAAGAAGTAAGTTACTTCAGCATCAATAGTGACTGCAGCATCTGCTGTTTTAGCTGTTGCATCATAATCAACGTGAACACCTTGGTATTCGCCGTAGTAGTTTGCACGAGCAAATGCAGAAACTGATTCCCATTGTTGAGACAATGTGAACGTTGCACGATGGTTAGGTAAATCTTCTTCTAAGCGTTTAACTTTAAACGCACCTGTAATCTCACTAAATTGAGTTACTTCAGTATCATTCCAGTTATAAGCAAGACTAAATGTAGAGCTACCGCCCATTAGTTCAGCAGTATAGTTTGCAACTAAATCGATACCTTGAGTTGTTGTATCAAAGTCATTTGTAAAAAAGCTTACCTGAGCAAGACCTTGTACATTAGGAACTCCAGCGGCTGTAAGTGTATCTTTATCTGCTTGGCTTAAGTTGATTTTATCTGATTGGCTAATACGGTCATCTACTTGAATGTTGTAGTAATCAAGCGTTAAAAATAACTCGCCGATTGTGTATACAGCACCAAGTGTATAGCTTTGTGATTCTTCCGGCTCAAGCTCTGTACCACCTAATTGCACTGCAATAGGGTTTGTTGGTGGAAGAAGCGCTGAATCTTGTAATACACCGCTGTCTAAGCTTGTTTGTACGTTACTTACGTTAGCTTGACCAACTGTAGGTGCACGGAAACCGCTACTTACAGAACCACGAATATTTAAATCTTCAGTTAAATGGTATTGAGCCATTACCTTGTAGTTAGTTGTAGTACCAAAGCTGTCGTAGTCTTCAAAGCGAAGCGCTACGCCCATTAAAAAGTCTTCAGTAAAGGGTGCTTCAACATCAACATACGCTGCATAGTTACGACGAGAAAACTCACCTGCTTGTGATGGTTTAAAACCAGGGAAGCCGTTAGAGCCAATACCAAAACCTTGTGCTGTTAAAGGGCCTGCTGTGTAAGATTCTTCATCACCAGAAATGATAGTGAATGTTTCTTCATGCCATTCAAAACCACCGGCAATGTTTACATCATAAGCTAAACCAAAGTCGACACCCTTTGATAAATCAAAGTTAAAGTTTTTCTCTAGCTGTTCATATTTACCCGGACTGAAGTCACGTGGCGTATCCGCACCTAAAGAAGCATTAACCGTGTCATAGATGAAGTAACGTGATTCATTTAAACCCACAGTACCGCTTAAGTCATAGTAAGTATCTTTTAAGAAACCACCAGTGAATCGCCCTTTAGTACCAATAGTTAAAGACGTATCAGTAATGTTGCCGCCAAAGTTAGGTGTAAAGCCACCTGGAAGCGTTTCGTTAAAGGCAAAACAATCTGGGTTGTTCGCTACACCATTTATATAAGCAGGATCATCTAATACGTTGCCATCTGTTATTGCAATAGTAGGACAGTTAGCGCTCATATCAGGTGTTAAATCTGCAACAAGTAGTGTTTCGCCACCATCATTTGAGTAAACGCCAGAACGTGTTTGCGGGTTACGGTAGTAAAAGCCACCACGTACATCACGTTCAGAGTAATTACCAAACATGTAAAATTCAGAATCGTTTGTTAGCTCTAAACCTACGTTACCAAAAATTGTAATATCGTCGTTTACTTCTGGTGCGCCCCATACTTGTGCAAGAGAAGATACATCAGGAACACCGGCCGCTGAAAGTGCTGCGGCATCGGCACGTTGAACTGAACGGCTTGTTGCATCAGCTGTTTTATATTGAAAGCTTAAGTTAGCAAAGCCATTGTCGGTAAACGGTAAACCCACGTTACCCGACACTTGTGTTGTATCGCCGTCGCCTTCATAAAATTGACCATGGCGGATTTCTAATTTACCACCTTCAGAAGCGTCTTTTAGTTGGAAGTTCATTACACCGGCAATCGCATCAGAACCATACTGAGCTGCTGCGCCATCACGAAGTACTTCTACTTGTTTAATAGCAATGCTTGGAATAACTGAAATATCTGCGCCTTGCGCGCCATCGTTAATACCACCGCCTAAAAATGCAATTACAGAAGCACGATGACGACGTTTGCCGTTTAAAAGAACCAATGTGCTGTCTGATGGTAAACCACGTAAGTTAGCTGGGCGAACAAGAGAGGCCGCATCACTAATAGGATTTTGATGTACGTTAAAAGATGGCACGGCACCTTTTAAAAGCTCAAGCATGTCGGTATTGCCTGATCTTTCTAATTCTTCGCCGCCAATAATATCGATTGGAACTGGTGAGTCACCGATTGAACGTGGAGCTGAGCGCGTACCTACTACGGCAATTTTCTCTACGTTTTTATTTACTTTAGTTTGCTGTTGCTCGTCTGCTGCAATAGCAGAACCCGAAAAAAACAACCCTGCAGTGGTTGTAGCTAAAGCAAATTTGATTGCTTGGTTTAGCGCATTATTTTTTAATTTCATTCTAATTTTCCCCAGTTAGAATAATTCTTATTTTTGATGCTAATTTCACATCATTTATTTTTAACTTAATTTTTTGTTTCACATAAGTTTGAGGGTTTAGCTCAAAAGCCTAATCAATTAAGCTTACTTTTTGTGAAGTCCTATTTACAGACTATAGGTAAAAAACGGGAAGGGCAATTACTAATTAACCATTTGATAACAAAAAGATTCAATTTAAGAAAAAAATGCAACAATGGTGCAAAGTAAAGCTAAAATGAACTAAATAAGTGCAAATAGGGTTGTTGAGAGGAAAATTAATGCGTTATCAGTATTTAAATGTTATTTATTTGTTTCTTTTTGGTGGGGTTTTCAATGTTTTGTGCACATCGCCAAGTTGCTAATTTTTCTTTATATTCATCCCACACGCAGGGGCAGCAACTGCCACCACCACAACATTCATCAGATTTTGGTTTTTCAGGTTTTTGCGGTAGTTGGTTTGTCATATTCAGTGTTGTTGTATGTATTTAATACTAATTTGGTGCAAAGGATAAGTTAAAGGATGTTGTAAGTAAATTATTCTTTGTGAACCCGTGCTGCTGTGTGAAAATAAAAGTTATGCGATTATATAAAGTTATTCACCGTGCACCTTGGCGGGTAGTTAAAATTAGTAAAAAACGCCAACAGCTGCGTTTTCGCCGTGCTATGGTGGCGCTTAAAATTGCACTTGCGCAAGAAAAACAAGAAACCAAAGAAATGCTCTCTATTTATAGGCGCTACACTCAAGGCCAAACAAGTAAAGAGGAGTTAAAACGCGCCAATGAACAGTTTGTTGATATTTTAAAAGGGTTAGGGCTCGGTGTGTTTGCAGTATTACCTTTTGCCCCGCTTACAATTCCTTTAGTTGTTAAATTAGGGAGTTTAGTGGGAGTTGATGTACTGCCAAGTTCGTTTAATATGAACAAATCTATTAAAGAACTTGATGCTAAAATAGATCAAGAAAATCAAAAGCAAGAATCCAAAAATAGCTTAAAAAAGTAGCTAAAATCCCTTCAAATTAGCGATACCTTTTAGGTGCGCTTATTGATATGCTCTTAAGTACCATTTTTATATTATATGAGCTTTTTAATGAGTGCATTACTACGTCATACATCTTCTGGTATTCCTTTATCTTTTATTCTTAAAAACGAATTATCTGACTGGCAAGCACAGCAGCCTGCATTTATACAAAATTGGTTAACTAATACAGGTTTCGAAAAGCAAGGTGTTGCTTTAATCCCTGATGCTAAAACGGGCGAGTTAAGCCAGGTATTTTGTTTAATGCAAAGTAGCGATGATTTTTGGGCTGCGGGTAATTTAGCAAATACACTTCCTACTGGTACTTATCAAATTCAAGGTGAGAGCGCTTTTGTAGAGCAAGTTGCTTTAGGGTTTGTGCTTGGTGGTTACGAATTTAGTGAATATAAAGAAAAACCAACAGCAAAAGCGCAATTAGCCATTAGCGATAAAGCGTTGTTTGAGCGTATTAGCCAACAAGCTGATGCTATTACACTTGCACGTGATTTAGTTAATACGCCAGCGGTAGATATGATGCCGCAACATTTATCGCAAGTAATGGAAGATTTAGCTGCAACTTACAATGGCGAATTTTCACAGTGGATTGGCGATGAGTTACTAGAGCAAAACTACCCGACTATTCACATGGTGGGTCGTGCAAGCGAAAATAAACCGCGTTTACTCGATTTAAAATGGGGTGCAACAGATGCTCCATTAATTACACTAGTAGGTAAGGGCGTATGTTTTGACTCAGGTGGACTTGATTTAAAACCAAGCTCTGGCATGCGTAACATGAAAAAGGACATGGGCGGTGCCGCGCATGTTATTGCTCTAGCACAGCTTATTATGGCAGCTAACTTACCAATTAGATTACGAGTGCTTGTACCCGCTGTTGAAAATGCGGTATCGCGTAACGCGTTTCGTCCAGGCGATGTTGTTAAAACACGCAAAGGCATTATGGTCGAAATTGATAATACAGACGCAGAAGGGCGCTTAGTATTGTGTGATGCATTAAGCGAAGCACAGAATGATAACCCTGAGCTAATTATTGATTTTGCTACCCTTACGGGTGCATGTCGTGTTGCCTTAGGCACGGAGCTTCCGGGCTTTTTCTCAACAGAGCGCGATGTAGCAAACGGTATTATTGATGCAGGTTTAAGTGTACATGATCCTGTTTGGCAACTTCCGTTGTTTGAGCAATACAAAAACTTACTAAAAAGTGATGTAGCCGATATGGCAAACTGTGCAAGCACACCGTTTGGTGGTGCTATTACTGCAGCGCTTTACTTAAAAGAATTTGTTGAGCCAACAACACCGTGGGTACACTTTGATGTAATGGCGTGGAACTTACGTGCATTACCAGGTCGTCCAACGGGTGGTGAAGCATTAGGTATTCGTGCAGTGTTTAACTACTTACAAAATCGTTTTAATAAATAAGTTTTTGATTCAATAGTAAGAACTTGAGCTTATGAGTTTTAAACCTCATAAAGCTCAAGTGGCAAGTTATCTGGATCGGCAAAAAAGGTAAACTTTTTGCCGGTTATTTCATCCACTCTAATATCCTCAACGTTTACATCGCACGACTCTAAATACGTTTTTGCACTCTGTACATCCGCTACCTTAAAAGCTAAATGTCTTAAGCCGTGTGCTTCGGGATAGCTTGGTCTTGCGGGCGATCCATTAAATGAAAATAGCTCTATTTGGCTACCATCGGGCATGGCTAAATCTAATTTATATGAATTACGATCAGCTCTAAAGTGCTCATTAATAAAGTTAAGTTTAAGTACATTGCTATAAAAGTGTTTAGAACGTGCATAGTCACTACAAATAATAGCAACGTGGTGAATACCTAAAAGTTTCAAATTTAATTCCTTAAAAAGCAAAAACGCACTTAATTAAGTGCGTTTTATATGTGACTTATTACATGTTGTGTTAGCTTGGCTGCGCTTCTTTACATGCTTTAACGGCCGGTGCTACAAGTTCTAAACCTGTTTTATCACATGGCGGTAAAGCGGCATCGCTTACACTAATAGGCGTTACGCGTTCGCCCCATTTTATGTAACTTGCAGCCCAGGTAAGGCCTGCACCAAATGCAGCAGACATAATGTTTGAATGCGGTTTAATTAACCCTTGCTCAACGGCTTCACATAACGCAATAGCAATCGTAGCAGCAGAGGTATTACCATACTCACCAATGTTAACCATTACTTTTTCGTCAGGTACTTTTAAACGATGCTGAATAGCTTGAATAATACGTAAGTTAGCTTGGTGTGGAACGAGTACATTAATGTCATCAAGGCTCAAATCGGCTTGTTTAAGTACATCGTCGCACGCTTCGCTCATGCCTTTGACAGCACGTTTGAAAATTTCACGACCTTCAAATAATAAATCAGATGGACCAATTGGCTCATATTTATTTAAATCACTACCAAAGTTAGTGATGTGTAAAATATCGCGGTCTTCACTGTCGCAACCAGTTTTGGTTGCTAGTAAACCCGCTGGCGTATCTGCCGCTTCAAGTACGACAGCACCTGCGCCATCGCCAAATAAAACAGCGCTGTCGCGACGTGCCCAGTTTACATACCAGGTCATACGCTCAGCGGCAATGACCACTGCTTTTTTGATCATACCCGCTTGAATTTGTGCTGTAGCAGCTTGCAATGCATATAAAAAGCCCGAACATGCCGCGTTTGTATCCATTGCGGCAGCGCCTGTTGCACCAATATTTTTTTGCACTTGTGAGGCAGTATTTGCCACAACTGTAGAAGGTGTACAGGTTGCTAATATCACTAAATCAATATCTTTAGGATCAACGCCTGCGCACGCAATAGCATGCTTAGCTGCAACGGTTGCCAGCTCGGCGGTACTTACATGGCTCACTCGGCGAGATTTAATGCCAGTACGCGTGGTTATCCACTCGTCGGTGGTATCAACTATTTCACTAATTTCATCGTTGCTAATGCTTGCTGGTGGAATGCATTTACCCCAACCAGTGATATGTGCGTAAGGCATAGTATGTTCTCTTAAGGTGGTCTGACATGTATTACTAATGGGTGAGTTATACCAAAAAACGGCTTTCAAGACTAGTTTATAGCATGTTTTGTATCGTAAATATTAGCAATTACAGGTTATTTAGGGTAATGCTAGTATAAAAAAGGAGCAAGTATGAAAACAACACTAATAACAACATTCACTTCAATAACGCTGGCATTAATAACAAATGGAGCATTTGCTCAACAGCATAAAATTATTTATGCGGGCAGTTTACTTACATCCGAGGAGCAAAAAGTAAAAACAGAGCAAACGCTAGTCATAACAGATAATACAATAACAGTAATTAAAAACGGCTACCTCACAAAAGCAGAACTTAACCTACCTGACGCCGATATTATCAATCTTAAAAATCAATTTGTAATGCCTGGTCTTATTGATATGCATGTTCACGTTACGTTTGAGCGAGATGCTAAAGCAAACCCTCATCGCTGGGCAACAGAATATGACGCCGATTATGCTTTGCGCTCAATTAAATATTTACAACGTACGCTCGATGCGGGTTTTACATCAGTGCGAGATTTAGGTAGCGATCACAAAGTTATATTTCCGCTAAAACGTGCTATTGAGCGAAATGATATTAACGGCCCTCGCATTTTTGCAGCGGGTAATACAATATCGCCTACCGGTGGACACGCAGATATGCACGGTTATCGAAAAGATATTACAGATGCAGTTACAGGCGGGATTGGTATATGTAATGGCGCGGATGATTGTAGCCGTGCGGTACGCGAGGTAATTAAAAGTGGCGCTGATGTAATTAAAATTACTGCCACGGGTGGAGTACTAAGTAATACCGCTGCTGGTGTTAACCAACAACTTACAGATGCAGAGCTGATTGCAATTGTTGATACTGCTCATCACTTGGGTCGTAAAGTTACAGCGCATGCACACGGTACACAAGGTATAAAAGCGGCCTTAAAAGCCGGTGTAGATTCTATTGAGCATGGCTCTTATTTAGATAAAGAGGCAATAAAGTTATTTAAAAAAACGGGAGCTTATTTAGTACCGACGCTTTTAGCGGGTGCAACGGTAAGTGAAGAGGTGCTAACAAATCCAAATATGCCACCGGCAATAGCCGACAAAGTGCGTGAAGTGACTCCAAAAATGCAAGCGTCGTTCAAGCTTGCACTGAAAAATGAGGTTAATATAGCTTTTGGAACAGACTCTGGTGTGTCGCGTCATGGGCTCAATGCTAACGAATTTAGTTTAATGGTAAACAATGGAATGAGCGAAGCCCAAGCTATTAAATCAGCAACTATACATGCAGCTAAACTGCTGGGGCAAAGCGCACTCATTGGCGACTTGAGTGTTGGTAAACAAGCAGATATTATCAGTGTGAATGGCTCACCGCTTAAAAATATCGACGTACTTAAAAACGTGCAATTTGTTATGAAAGCCGGGCAAGTTTATAAACAATAGGGAAGGTTATGAGCAGCAAAATAAAAGTGTCGTTGTTTAATCATTTGATTGACGCTGAGCGCCAGTTACTAGACCCAGAAGTTCGCCAATCTGAGCGCGCATTAGATGCTTTACTCGATGATGAATTTATCGAAATTGCTGCCAACGGCACTACGTTCAATAAATACCAAGTGCTTACCCGTTTACCTACCGAGGTTGTACCACAATTTTATAATCAGCATTTTAAGGGCCGAATGCTGAGCAATGATGTAGTACAACTTAGTTATCAAGCTGCTTATAGGCGCTCTGCTTGCAGTGAATTTAATTATTCATTGCGTATGTCGCTTTGGCGCCAAACTAATGAACAATGGAAAATGGTGTTTCATCAAGGAACGCCTTGTGCACCGTTTTCAATTTCGATGGATGATGATTAAAAATCATATAACCGTTAAAATACCTTTATTAAACATTTGATTGGGCAATTACCTCTTGTTAATGCGTACCGACCCCACTATTAGTCGACTATTAATGCTGCGAAGCGGCGCAATTGCCGTGCAGTTAATCGCTGTGCTTAGCGTTTATTTTTTACTAGAATATCAAATTGCGTTACTGCCTTTACTGATTGTTATTGCGTTAGAGGCTGTTTTTCAGCTTATTAGCCTGTTTGCTTATCGTAATGTGAGCCGCGCTAAACCTGTGGGTATGTTGATGCAGCTAACTGCAGATGTATTATTTTTAACGGTTTTGCTTTCGCTAAGCGGCGGTGCAACTAATGCATTTGTATCGTTGTTATTGCTCCCGATAATGATAGCTGCTGTTACGCTGCGAGAAAAAGGATTAGCTTATATTGCAGTATTAGCCATTGCCGCATACAGTTTTTTACTGATAAAGATGCCCGATCACAGCATGCATCAAATGAATATGAGTGGTCACTTTATTGGTATGTGGGTTAATTTTGTTTTAAGTGCTAGTGTAATCGCATTAGTGATTGGCGCAATGAGCAGGGCGCTTAAAGAGCGAGAGCGAATTATTGCAAACGTGCGTGAAAAACAATTACGTAATGAACAGCTTGTTACCCTTGATGGCGCCGCTGCACAAATAACCCATCAACTTGCGACCCCTATAGCAAACTTACAGTTACTGTTTGAAGAGTTATTAGAAGATCAACCAAACAACCCTATTGTTAAGCACATGCAAGCGCCGCTTACTCAGTGCAGTACGCAACTTAACGACTTTAGAAAACTATCAAGGCAGTTACGCCTTAAAAATTCACAAGAACATGTAACAGTAAAGCAACTGCAAACACAAATTACAGACACACTTTTACTGCAATACCCTGATCAGCATATTAAATGGATTACGCCACCTATTGCGGCAACGCTATTGAGTGATGCGATGTTATTGCCTGCTATTTTAAATTTATTGCAAAACGCAGCGCTCGCTAATCAAAAACAAGGTCAAACTCAATTAGAGCTGAGTTGGCAGCAAGACAACTTACATAGCGAATGCGTTTACTTGTTAATTCGTGATTTTGGCCGTGGCTTTTCATCATCGCAATTAGCAGAGCTGGGCGGGCAACTTATGCCAAGCGATCAAGGAATGGGGCTTGCTGTGCTTTTATCAAATGTTACTTTTGAGCGTTTAAATGGCTCGCTTACCTTGTTTAACCATGCAGATGGCGGCGCTGTCGCCAAAGTTAAACTCGCTATTGTAAACACTGAGAATAACGCCTCATGAAGTTACTTATAATTGAAGACGACATTAATTTAGCCAGCACACTGGCAAGGCGCTTAACTAAACAAGGCTTTACCTGCGAGGTGGCGCATAACCAAAGCGATGCGTTACTTGTTGCGCGCAAACTATTGCCCGACTTTGTTTTATTAGACATGAAACTAGGCGACGATAACGGACTTGCACTCATAAAGCCGCTGCGTAGTTTGCTCCCCCAAGCTCATATTGTTTTACTAACTGGGTTTGCAAGTATAGCAACCGCAGTAGAGGCAATGCGTTTAGGCGCAAACGACTACCTTACTAAGCCGGTTGATATGGCAACATTATTAAAAGCGCTTAACACCGAGCCTGTGGCATCGGCATCGTGTGCTATTGATGATGCGGTTATGTCGCCGGAGCGCTTAGAGTGGGAGCATATTCAACAAGTGCTTCACAGCAATAATGGCAATGTGTCGGTTACCGCAAGGCAACTTAATATGCACAGGCGTACTTTGCAGCGCAAGTTACAAAAAAAGCCGGTGCAGCAGTAATTTAGTACTTAATTTAAGGAAAGTGTTATGAGCGATGATGCAGTGACAATAATGCAAAATCAAAAAATTATATTATTTGATGCGCAATGTAAGCTGTGCAGCGCGTGGTGTAATTTTATTATTAACAATGATGCCAATACCATTTTTAGATTATGTAGTGTGCAATCTCCAAAAGGAGAACTGTTGTTAGCACACTTTGGTTTTTCGACGAATGAATACGCCTCAATGGTGCTTGTTGAAAATGGTAAAGCATTTACACAAAGCCATGCTTTTTTTAACGTTGTTAAGCAACTAGGTTACCCATATAAACTAGCAAACGTATTTAGTATTTTGCCAAATAGGTTTAATAATTGGTTATACGATAGGGTTGCTTTAAACCGCTATACCTTATTTGGAAAATATCAGTACTGCAGAATTCCCAACCCAGATGATGCTAAACATTATTTATAAATTAGGCATTAATACACTGCAGTATAAGTAGATGCTAGGTTTATGGGGTTGTGTTAAAATCGCCGCGTTTAATTTTAGCTAACGGTATAAAAGGCTTCTTTCATGGCAAACACAGCACATGCACTTCATATTTTGGTTAAGCACAAAGAAATTGCAGAAGATATTATTAAGCAATTAGGTAAAGGTGCAAAGTTTCAAACCTTAGCTAAAAAGTATTCGTCATGCCCGTCGGGCAAAAAAGGCGGTGACTTAGGTGAATTCGGACGCGGACAAATGGTCCCACAGTTTGATAAAATTGCATTTAAAGGTGCAATTTTAGAACCCCACCTAGTTAAAACAAAATTCGGCTGGCATGTTATTAAAGTGCTTTATCGTACTTAGTTAACTTGAGCTGTTTGGAAAGTTGACGCCGTATTGGGGAGTGTCCATCTCATCACCTATCCTAAATTTTATATTTTGACGAACTAAGAATTAGGATGGGTGTCATCTTAATTTATTCCAATATGGGCAGAATATGAAAAAATGGGAGGGGTAAGTCATGTTGATTTTTAGACTTTACATATTATTCAGTTTTTTTCTATTAGTGTCGTGTGGCGCGGATGAAAATTACGAACCTATAAGAGAGAGTTTAATTTTAGAAAGTGAAAATATAGCTTCTAAAATAGTTTCTAATAATCATAAAGAATTAATTGCAATATTGAAATATTTAAAAGAAAACTCAAATGAATATATAGCAGGAAGCAACTTTCCTTTAGTCAGTAGTGATTTAAAAAAAATCGATGTGGAGCTATATGAGATCACTAAGATAGCAAGCGAAATTGGGGTTTTATCTGGAAAAAGAAACTCATATGGGATTTATGGTTTAGAGGTTATTAGAAAAGATACTAAAGACTTTAAGTTTACCTATGCTATAGCAAGCAAGAGTAAGGATAATATAGATAAAAATACCTTCACAAACACTTGTAACCCTATTTCTAAAGAGGGCCTATGCTTACATAAGAAAAGTGATAACTTTTATTTTATTTACAGCTTCAAGAAAAAGTAAATAAATAGAGTCAGGTCTTTTTGTTTTTAGGTGATGAGGTTTATTTTTAATAAGGATATTAAATAAAATGTTATTTAGAGTATTTATTAGTTTTTTATTTTCTGCCAATGCAATTGCTGCTATTTGCAAATGCTAAATAACACTGACACCTCCCCTTATTTCTTAGGGAAAAATGGAAAGGAAAAAGATGAACTCTAAGTTTAAAAAGTAAATTTAGTAGCACAGTTTTGTTAGTCCAAATAACGTGACAGTCTATTTTAATTATTGAAGCAGCTATTAAACAACCAAGGATCTATACATGGTAATTAAATGATTGAAAAAATTATTGGTTTTGTCCTTTTATTTTTATTCTTAGTATCATTTTTAAGTGTGCTCGGCAATTTATTAGCTGCTTTAATGAATCCTCTTGAAATGAAATTAATTGCATTCAAAAGGTTGAGTATATCCTTGGCTATACTGATAGTTGCATTTTTAGTCTCATATAAATTAGGTTATTTTATTGATAAGTATTAATAAATAAAGGAAATTATGAAGACACAAATGAATGTTCCCTTTTAGTCAAAATGAGTTAGTTATTATTTTGCTAAATTAAAATCTATAGTCATTTCTAAGTCTTCATCAACTACCGCAATACCATTAACTACTTTAGGTGCGTAACGCCATTTAGAAAGAGAGCGAGTCGCTGCTTTATCAAAAATTTTCACAGGCTCAGCTTTAATCACTTTAATATTAATGGGCTTACCAGATGTATTTACATCAAAAGACATTGTCACACTACCTTCAATTTTTTCACGGACACTTTTAATTGGATACTCCGGAGGACTGGGCATTATTAGCGTAGAGTGAGGGTTATCAGCTAAAGGTGTTGTCGAACATGCGGTTAAAAGAAACAGTGAAGTTAATGTTGTAATTATATATTTCATTATAAATCCCTTTATAGATATTGTTATCGATTTGTTAGATGTCGTTTCTATAATGACACCAAAAGAGATTTAAGGTAAATAATAAATTTGTATTGTTTTTGACCTGATGAATATACAAGAAAGGCTGCAATAAGCAGCCTTTTTTAGTTTTAAACTTTATTTGTATATTAAGCGTCTTCCTTGGCTTCTTCTTCACTAATTTGTTTTAGTGCTTGAATGAATGAGTCGCTTGGTTGTCCGCCAGTAAGCGCATACTTATCATTTATGATAAATGTAGGTACTGAAGTAATACCCATCTGTTTAAAGCGGTCTTGCTCTTGGCGTACGTCTTGTACGTATTTGTCTGAATGTAGAATGCCGCGCGCAGTTTCTTTATCAAGACCCACTTTTTCAACAACGTCGAGCAGTGCTTCTTCTTGATTTAAGTATTTTAAATCGGTGAAGTGCGCTTCAAAAAAGGCGAGTTTTAACTCGGTTTGCTTACCTTCTTCACGTGCCCACATTAATAAACGATGCAAATCAAAGCTGTTGATCATGATGCGTTTGCCATCAAAATTAAATGTGAATCCAGCACGTTGACCTGCTTCGAACATGTTTTTACGATTTTCGTCGCCTTGCTCTTCACTTAGGTTGTACTTTTGCATTAAGTGTTCGTTTAAGTCTTGACCTTCAATTGGCATATCTGGATTTAGTTCAAAAGGATGCCACGTAATATCTGCGCTCATTTCGTCTTTAAGTTGCTCTAGTGCAGTTTCTAGGTTTTTGTAACCCACTACACACCAAGGGCACATTACGTCTGAAACGATATCAATTTTAAAGTTTTTCATATTTATCCTTTTGAGGATTGCTTATAACTAAGTATAAAAAAGGATATTGGGATTAATTTAGCTTTATCAATACCAAACTAAAAAGAGCAGCTAAACAGCTGCTCTTGAAGGCACTCGGTTTTAAGCGTTAAGCCCAAATGGGTCGTCAATGCTATAACTTGGTTGTGTAAACCAACGAGGGCCATTGTCAGTCATGTAAAAATGATCTTCTAAACGCACGCCAAATTCATCAGGTATAACTAACATTGGCTCGTTACTAAAGCACATGCCTGGGGCAAGTGGGGTTTTATCACCGCCAACTAAATACGGCCATTCGTGAATATCGAGCCCAATGCCATGGCCCGTTCTATGCGGGCAACCCGGTGTTTGATACTGCGGCCCGAGCCCTTGCGCCGCTAAATAAGTCCGTGCGCCAGCATCTACGTCTTCGCAGGTAGCACCAATTTTAGCTGCATTAAACGCGGCCATTTGCGCTGCTTTTTCGTGATCCCAAAACATGCGTTGGCGCATTGTTGGCTCGCCAAATACATAGGTACGGGTTATATCTGATAGGTAATCGTGCACTTTACAGCCTGTATCAATTAATACCATATCGCCTTTTTTAAGCACTTGAGCGTCTTTAACACCATGCGGGAAAGACGTTGCAACACCAAACAATACAATACAAAAATAGTTACCTGGTGCGCCTAATTTTTGGTGTGCTTGCTTTATAAAAGCTTCTACTTCGGTGGTGGTTATTCCCTCATAAAGCATGCTTGCTGTGGCTTGATGCACGGCTAAGGTCATATCCATAGCGCGCTGCATTAAGCTAAGCTCGTGAACTGATTTATGCATACGGCAATGCGCAGTGACAGGTTGTGCGTTTATGAGTGTTAAACCCGTTTGCGCTTTATTAATACCATCGAATATAAAAAATTGCGCGCTTTCATCAATACCGATGGTTGCGTTTTCATTAATGTTTAGTTTTTTTAGCACTTCTACAAAAAGTGCGTAAGGGCTCTCGTGCTCTTGCCATCCGTGAATAGGCCCATCTATCACTTTAAACCCGTTTAACGAGCCAATCTCAAAGTACGGTGCTATATATTGCACGTCACCAAGGGCGGGTAATATTGCGCCAACCATACGCTCGCTCGCGTACCATTTCATGCCTGTAAAGTAGGTTAGATTGGTGCCAGCGTTTAAATAAATTGCATCTATGTTGTTTGCTAGCATATACGCTTGCGCCTTGGCTATGCGCTCTAAGTGTTCGTCAGCAGCAATAGGGGTTAGCGTTTGCGTCATATTACTTAGGCTGGCAAGCGCTTGCTCGCTTGATTGTGTACCTATACCTATGGTGGTCATGTTTTTCTCCTTGGTTTTTAGGCATTGTGCGCAATGTGAAAAGGGAATTCAATTTTATGAGATAACATGCATGCTAAGGTTTTTTCGCATAAGGCAGGCGCATTAATTTATTACTGGTGTGGTAGCTATCAAGCCCGGTTACTGCCACTGTTTCTATTGCTTGTAAATCTAAAAAGCCATCACTTTGTAGTGCTGCTTTATCTACATATACATCCATAATTTCGCCAATAACAAGCTCGGTACCATTGATGGCTAAATGTTGGTTTTCTACAAATTTAACCGAGTACTTTAAACGGCTTTCTTTTACAAAAGGCGCTGCAAAGTCGTTTAAGTACTCAGGTGTTAAGCCTGTAGCGTCAAACTCAGACTCGTCTTTATCGTAACGGGCTGAGGTTTGATGAGCTTGCTTATAAATTGACTTATTCACTTGGTTTATGGTGTAAGTGCCCGTTTGTAAAATATTTTCAAACGTATGGCGCGGCACACTGTGAGGGCGCATTATCATTGCGACTAACGGTGGATTTGCACCTAAGTGAATAACGGAGCTGACAATAGATAGGTTGGTATTGCCAAGCAAGTCTTGCGTACCAATTAAATTAGCGCTTTTAAAACCCGAAAGAGAATTAATTAAATGAGTACGGGTATGTTTTTCAAGTGCGTCTATTTGCGCTTTAGTAAAATGCATTAAAAGTCCTTACCACGGTATTGTAGAGCCTTGCCAGTCTAAATAAGCAGGTTCACCGTTGAGTTTTAAATCGGGGTTATTGTTTGTTAATTCAAAAAGTTGCTTAGCTACAAATTCAGGCGTAAATAATTTACCTGCAGGTACGTTTTTTTGAAAAGGCTTAGAGAGTTCTGTATCTGTGGTGCCTGGATGAAACAAAATGAGTTTGGTGTTTTTAGCACGACGAGCAAGTTCAATAGACGCCGTTTTAAACAACATGTTAAGCGCGGCTTTAGACGCTCTGTAAGTGTACCAACCACCTAATTTGTTATCGTTTATGCTACCTACGCGAGCACTTAGTGCTGTAATTGTGCACTGCGTTTTATGGGTTAACAGCGGCAATACACTTTGCAAGCACAGCAATGGGGTGAGGGTGTTTGCACTTATAATTTCATTAAAATAATCAGCATTAAAATCTTCTAATTTTTTCTCTGGCATGTGCTGAGCGTTATGAAGTTTACCATTGAATATAATAACTTGGTGTAAATCGGCTTGCGTGTCTTTTAAGTGCTGGGTAAAAATAGCCAAGCTTTTAGCACTGTAGTCTGTGCTAAAGTGCTCAATATTCGTAGAGGCACTACTGCGATATTCACTTGAGCTTACACACAGTACTTTAAATTGCGATGCATGGTTATTTAAGTGCTCAACATACGCTTTTGAAATGGCGCTACTAGCGCCAAATAAAACAATGGTTTTCATTTGTCACCTTTTGTTTTTATACCACATTGGCCATTACTGCACTGAGTATTTGGCATTAAAAAGCGACTGATGGGGTGCCGATACTTAGCAAATAATAGGTATCCGCAGTCAGCGAAAAAGCGAATTATTGGCAAGCGAAAAATTTTCAACCAGCTGTGTTTACCCACTATTTTCCATGCTTCGTAAGTTATATCAAGCCCATAAATCATTTCACCTGATTGCTTTTGAGCTTGAAGGTAGTTCATTGCTTTGTCTTTATCAATATACGGGTAGCGCTCACTGAAGTCGCTCGCGTTAAGATCTTCAAGCGTAATTAAGTTTTTGTTATCAGCGTGTTTTAGTTGCTGCATCTCGGTGCTACAAAGAGGGCAGTTACCATCGTAAAAAATGATCATGTGAATGCTTTGTGATTATTTTATATATACTTTTTTACGACAAGACATTGCAAATGGATCTATTAAATATCTCTTCATGATGATATTAATAGTGTCCTACGAAAAAATGGAGACTGATAAATGAGTGAACAATACGCCGCCTTGCGAGGTAATGTAAATTTACTAGGGCAACTACTAGGACAAACAATCAAAGATGCCCAAGGTCAAGCGATTTTAGATAAAGTGGAAGAAATTCGTGCTTTATCAAAATCATCTCGCAGTGGTAACGAAGACGACAGACAAGCGCTAATAGATGTTTTACATGCGCTTAGTGATGAAGAGCTTTTACCGGTTGCCCGTTCATTTAATCATTTTTTAAACCTTGCTAATGTAGCAGAGCAATTTCATACCGTTTCGCGTTTTAACGACGTTGGCCTTGGTCAACAAAACCCTCTCACTCAAACATTAAAAACGTTAGCTACAAAAGCAGAACAAGGCCAGTTAGACAGTAATCATTTGGCCGAAACACTCTCAAAACTCCACATAAACTTAGTACTGACCGCTCACCCAACCGAGGTTACGCGCCGTACTATTATTAACAAACACGTTGAACTAAGTGATTGCTTAGCGTCATTAGAGCGAAAAGATAACTTAGTGCAAGAGCGTGACAATATTTTAAATCGTATTGAACAGCTGATTAGCCAAGCTTGGCATACCGACGATATTCGTCGTTCTCGCCCAACGCCTGTAGATGAAGCTAAATGGGGCTATGCAGTTATAGAAAATAGCCTTTGGCACGCCGTTCCGCGTTTTTTACGTGAGTTTTCAGCTAATGTTAAAGACCAGCTCAGCTTGGAGTTACCAATAGATTACAGCCCAATTGAGTTTACGTCTTGGATGGGAGGAGATCGTGATGGTAATCCGTTTGTAACTTCGCAGGTTACAACAGAGGTACTTGATCATGGTCGTTGGATGGCACTTAATTTATATATTCAAGATTTAAAAACATTATGTGCTGAACTCTCTATGTCAGATGCCAGTGATGAGCTTATTGAGCTTGCAGGGCAAGAGTTTGAACCTTACAGAGCAGTAATTAAAAAGCTTAAAAATCAAGTTGCAGAAACAGTGGCGCACTTAGGTGCTAAAATTAAAAATAAGCGTAGTGATTCACAAGACTTAATTACTAATATTAATCAGCTTAAGCACCCAGTAGAGGTGTGCTACCGCTCATTATTAAAGTGTAATATGAAAGTAGTTGCCGATGGCCTATTGCTTGATTTATTGCACCGTATAAATAGCTTTGGATTGCGTTTAGCTAAACTTGATGTTCGCCAAGATTCGTCTCGTCACGGCGATGTGTTTTCTGAGCTGACTCGTTATTTAGGTTTAGGCGACTACAACCAATGGCAAGAGCAAGACAAACAAGCATTTTTACTTGCAGAGCTTAACTCACGCAGACCGCTTATTCCAAAACATTGGCAACCAAGCCCTGATGTACAAGAAGTACTTGATACCTTTGATGTAATTGCCAAGCAAGACGAAGCAACATTTGGTTTGTATATTATTTCGATGGCACGAACAGCGTCAGACATTTTAGCAGTACAACTATTGCTAAAAGAAAGCGGCTGTAGCTTTGATTTACCAGTAGCACCGTTGTTTGAAACACTCGACGATTTAAACGCAGGCAGTGATGTAATTACCACATTGCTTGATAATGTTTGGTATCGCGGGCACATTAAAAACACCCAAAACGTAATGATTGGTTACTCTGATTCTGCCAAAGATGCTGGCATGATGGCAGCAGGTTGGGCGCAATACGAAGCAATGGATAAGCTAGTACAGCTTGCTGATGCACGTGGTATTGAGCTTGTTTTATTCCACGGACGTGGTGGTACAGTAGGACGTGGTGGTGCACCCGCTGCACAAGCGCTGCATTCACAACCGCCTGGCTCATTAAAAGGTGGCTTGCGTGTAACCGAGCAAGGCGAGATGATTCGCTTTAAATTTGGTTTACCCGATGTAGCACTGCAAAGCTTAAATATTTACGCTGGCGCAGTTCTGCAAAGTAACTTATTACCGCCGCCGGAGCCAAAACCGCAGTGGCGCGAAGTAATGAAGCTAATAAGTGAGGAGTCATGTGAGCATTACCGTAATGTAGTTCGCCATGATGAAAACTTTGTACCTTACTTTAGAATGGCAACACCTGAGCTTGAACTGTCTAAGTTACCGCTTGGCTCGCGTCCTGCAAAACGTAATCCTAATGGTGGCGTTGAAAGTCTACGTGCTATTCCATGGATTTTTGCGTGGAGCCAAAACCGTTTAATGCTTCCTGCATGGCTAGGTGCGTTAACAGGCTTAAAAGCTGCGCTTAATAAGTACGGCGCAGAAACCCTAAACGAAATGAGCTTACAGTGGCCGTTCTTTAGATCGCGCCTAGAAATGCTAGAAATGGTATTTAGTAAAGCCGATTGTTGGTTGAGTGAGCATTATGATAATGCGCTGGTGGAAGATATGTACAAACCACTGGGTGTAACACTTCGTAAAGAGCTTCAAGAAGCCATTAGCTTGGTACAATCACTTAGCCCGCAAAAAAGCCTACTAGCCGAACAACCTTGGATTAAGGAGTCGATTAGTTTACGTAACCCGTACACCGATCCACTTAACTTACTACAGGTTGAGCTTTTACGTCGTGCTCGCTCAGAGGAAAAACGCAACGAAGGTGACATTGATAATGCATTAATGATCACGATGACAGGTATTGCAGCAGGTATGCGTAATACCGGCTAACATGTTATTTTGTTAGGTATACCAATTAATTATTTTGTTGGGTATATCAGTTAAAATTAAAGGGAGCACGCGATGTGCTCCCTTTTTTTGCGTTAAATAGGCTGGTATTTAACACCCTAACCTTTTAAACTACTTAGCCATTGAATAATTAAAAAATGTTATGGCTTCAGCAACTTTTACTGTACAGCAAGATACAGCACTTACAAATTCGCACATCACATTAAACGTAGCGCAAACAGCGTCATTACGTAGTCAATTAAAATCACAACATGGCATATTAAATTCTAATAATATTAAACAGTTATGCGCACAACTCAATGTGTCTGATGATGCATTATTACAAGGTTTAGTACCTTTGGCTTCTGAGTATGCTGTTGCGCCGATATCAGATTTTCATGTAGGCGCAATTGTTAAAGCACTTGATGAAAACGATGAGGTAAACTTTTACTTTGGTGCAAATGTAGAGTTTGATCATCAAGCATTGAGTTTAGTGGTTCATGCAGAGCAATCGGCTATAAATAACGCATGGTTAAACGGCGCTAAAAAAATAGTTAAAATAGCGATTAGCGATGCACCGTGTGGGTATTGTCGTCAGTTTATGAACGAACTCGCTGATGCGAAAGAGTTTGATATTTTATTGCCAGAGCAACACTTTAAATTGGCAGAATTACTGCCGCACTCGTTTGGGCCGACTGATTTAGGTAACGCGTTTAGCTTGTTTAATCCAGAGCCTCACCAGCAAGTATTTGCAAATGCTCAACTAGATGAAAAGCTAGCAAGTACAGCATTAAACGCATACGTACCCTATAGTAAAAACTTTAGTGCAGTAAAAATTAGTACATTTGAAAATGGTGATTTTTACGGAAGTTACGCAGAAAACGCAGCGTACAGCCCAAGCTTGTCGCCACTGCAAAGTGCGCTTAGCCAATTATTTATCGCAGGGCTTAGCTTTAACGAAAGTACAGTAAAATCAATTACACTTTTAGAAACCGCAGGCCATGAAAACCAAGCGGGTGTAGCACGTGCTGTACTTGCAAGTTTTAAAAACCTACCGGCAATAGAAGTAATTAGTGCGCAGCTAAAATAACCTTTCAAAAACAATAAAGCACAGCCAAAGCTGTGCTTCATAATGTTACTAATTAATAGAATCCGTATTAATCAAGTAATACTTTAGCCGCTTCTAATACTACCGCTACAGATTTACGCTCAATTTCACCATGGTCAACATTTGGTATTTCTTGGCGAGTACGATTAACAAGTACGCCTGCTACACATGCTGCTTGTAAACCAAGGGCTGCACACATAGTGAATAATGTTGCTGATTCCATTTCGTAGTTCATCACGCCCAGTTTTTGCCACTCTTCGCAGCTACCTTGTAGTGATTTAGGAACGTAACCAGAATGCGTATCGTAACGCTCTTGTCCTGGATAAAATGTATCGCTTGATGCAGTAATACCAATATGAAAATCGATATTTAAGTTTTTACATGCTTGTACCATAGCTTGTGTTGCATAAAAGTCAGACACAGCAGGGTAGCTAAGAGGAGCAAAATGCTGGCTTGCACCGTCTAAACGTACAGACGCTTGGCTAATTAAAATTTCGCCTTCGTTGATATGTGGCTGAATCGCACCTGTTGTACCAATACGTAAAAATTTACGCACGCCAAGTTGTGCTAATTCTTCTACTGCAATCGACGTAGATGGACCACCAATACCCGTGGAACAAACAACCACCGAATGGCCGTTTAGTTGACCTAAGTAAACATGAAACTCACGAGTTTGAGCAAGGCAAGTTGGGTTGTCTAGGAATTGTGAAATGCGTGCAGCACGATCTGGATCGCCCGGTACAATCGCAAGTTTTGCACCTTTAAGATCGTCAATACATAGTCCTAAGTGAAATACCTTTTCCATAGCTAAGCCTTTTTATAATAAATTGTGTCAATCTAGCATCATTGCTAGAAACGTTTATCAAGTACAGGACGATTGTCCGTTTTATCTTAACTCCTCCAATTAAACCTTAATAATTTTAAGTACTCATTTGATTTATTCACCAACTATGAATATTCAATCAAGTGCTTATACAAGTAGCTTTGTTGTGCTGTTGACATGTTCAAGCAGACATAATAAGTATCAACCAAGCGCGTAACTACAATTAAATAGTTTATGGTAAATATTCATTAATATTAAATTAATTCAATGGCTTAAATTTGTATTAAGCACGTAAAAGATAACGTGTTTATTTATATTAGGCACAGACTTATTTAGCAAAGTGGAATTTATTTGAAGTTTAGGCACTTTTGGTGATTTTGCATAACTAATCAAAAGTAATTAGCTACGTACAGAATAAAAATCGAAGGAGTTTATTATGAGCACACAATTTGAAGCATTTAAAAACAAAGTTGAGCACTGTTTGTGCGCACCTGGTGATGGCGTATACACAGTAAATACTGCAAAGGAGCGCAAAGCCGCACTGCGTAATAAACTTTATGGACAAACTGAAAACGTTGATAATTTGTGGCGCGAGTCTTTAAATGAATTACCAAATTCTCCACATAAAGCCGTTATGTTAGGTATTAGCTCAGACTGTGGCGGTGGTATTTTACGCGGTGCAAACTGGGGGCCACTGTTTGTGCGCTCAGCTTTAATTGATCAGCAACCGCAGTGTCACTCGTTTGATTTAGGCGATGTACGTGTAATCCCACATTTACTTCATGATAAATACCTAAATGATGCAACCATTTCTAATTGCCAAAAAGCCCTATACGGTAATGAAGATAACGACTACTACGTAAGCCCATTATCAATCACTGAGGATGTATGCGACAGTTTTTACGCAACATTTAAAGATAAAGGTATATTTGGTATTGGTGGCGATCACTCAATAAGTTACCCACTTACCAAAGCGTACTTAAAAGCAAAACGTGAGCAAGGTAAGCGTACCGCTATTATTCACTTTGACGCGCATACCGATTTACTTGTTGAGCGCCTAGGCATAGATTTATGTTTTGGCTCGTGGTGTACACATATTTTAGAATTTTTACCAGCACCACATCATTTAATACAATTTGGTATACGCTCAAGTGGCAAGCCTAAAGCGCACTGGGAAAGTACCTTTGGCGTTAAGCAACATTGGGCACATGAAATCATTGAGCGCGGCGCAGCAGCGGTTGCTGCCGACGCTATTGCACAATTAAAAGCTGATAACGTTGATGAAGTATACGTAAGCTTTGATATTGATGCGCTTGATGCAGAGTTTGCATCTGCCACAGGCACGCCAGAACATAATGGTTTAACACCACAGCATGCGCTTGATATTTTATCAGCCATTGCGGATGAGTTTCCGATTACGGGTGCTGATATGATGGAAATAGCGCCATTTACCGACAGCTCTTTAGTTGGCCAATCAAGCTCTGAAACGACACTTAGAGAAGGCGCTAAAATTTCAGCCTTTTTAATTAGTGCGATGAACAAGTAAGCTGTATGAGCTATAAATACTAGCACTATCAGCGTATAAGTGTGCATTACATGACTAAAAACTAGCAGTTCATAAAGCCTCAGCTATATTTATTAAATACTTATAATGAGTTAGTTGAGGCCTTGCTAAATGAAATTATTGATCTTTTTATTGTTCATTAGCTGTATTAAAGTTGATGCAACTGAAATCACAATAGTAACGGAAGTATTTCCGGATTTTCAGTATCTCAATGAAGATAATAAACTCGTTGGCCGCTCTGTCGAGAAAGTTCATAAAGCGCTAGAAGGCACTGGTATAAAATACACTATGTTGGCGCATAGTTGGGCCATATCTTACAATGCAGCGCTACGCGATAAAAACACCTGTATATTTTCAATTGTTCGATTACCTAATAGAGAAAGTAAGTTTAACTGGGTAGGTGAACTGGAAAGCTTTGATTCAGCCATTTATGGTCTAAAGTCCAGAGGTATAAAGTTAAATACTCTCAATGATGCTAAAAAATATAAAATAGCAGTACTGCGTGATAACTTTAGTCATCACTATTTGCTTGAAAGGGGCTTTAGTGAGAACAAGCATTTATTACTCATCGATAGCCTAGATAAAATAGATAAACTTATAAGCACTCGTCACGATATTCTTGATTTTGTTGTTCTTAGCAAAAAGCAATTTAGCTATCGAATAAAAACTGAGCCTAGGCTTGAGCTACTCGAGCCATTACTAAATCTAAATACAGCTCAATCTCCATTATTTTTTGCTTGTAATATAAATATGGATCCGGCCTTAGTTGTTCAATTAAAAGTCGCCTTTAAAGGCAATTAAACAGTTTAAAAAACAGTTTAATCAATGTAACCTCATGAAATTAAATTACTTTAATATATTTTATAAATATAAATTGCCGCATTTTAAAAACCGATTATAATCCAGCTGCTTTTTGTTTAAAAAAGCACTAACTTTTTGGAGCGTTAAATGGGTGATTTAATCGGGATTAGCTTATTGATCTTGATCAGTGCGTTGTTTGCTATGTCAGAAATAGCAATTGCAGCGTCGCGTAAAATAAAACTGCGAGTAATGGCAGATGAAGGGAATATAAAGGCAGCAGCGGTACTAAAGCTACAAGAAAATCCAGGGGCTTTTTTTGCCATGATCCAAATAGCACTCAACGCGATAGCGATATTGGGTGGTATTGTGGGCGAGCAGGCCTTATCGCCTTATGTTGAAAGTGTGTTGGTATTGTTTTATCAAGGTGCGCATTTAGAAAAAATTAGCTTTTTATTCTCGTTTTTTACTATTACATCCTTATTTATATTATTCGCCGATTTAATGCCAAAGCGTTTAGCGATGATCATGCCAGAAGCGGTCGCTGTTAGAGTGGTTACAATAATGCGCTGGGTTACCTTTGCATTAACCCCGCTGGTAATGTTTTTTAATGGTGTCACTAACTTTGTGTTGCGCTTATTTAAAGTACCCGCTGAGCGAGAAGACAATGTGACAACTGAGGACATTGTTGCCATGATGGAAGCAGGTGCTGCATATGGCAGTTTACAAAAGCAAGAGTATGAACTCATTGGCAATGTGTTTGACCTAGAAGCACGATTTTTATCAAGCGTAATGACGCCACGCGACCAAATTGTATATTTTGATTTAAACGAATCTAGCCATGATATTGCGACTAAAATTATTGACCATCCTCATAACCACTTTTTAGTGGTGTCAGGAAATTTAGATAAGTTGCATGGCTCTGTTGAATCTAAAGATATTTTACGACAAGTACTAAAAGGCGAAGCCGCCAATATAAACGACGACCTAATTGATAAAGATGTTTTTTACTTACCGGAAACATTAAGCCTATCAGAAGCTTTAAATGCGTTTAAAAGTGCAGCAAAACCATTTGCTGTTGTCGTAAACGAATATGCGCTTTCGGTGGGTATTGTAACGGTAAAAGATTTAATGAAAGGGTTTATGGGTGATTTAATCACTCATCAAGGCGACGAATTAATCATAGAACGCGATAAAAATTCATGGCTTGTAGATGGCTTAACCCCAATTACCGATTTAGCAAAAGTACTTGATATAGAAGAATTTCCTGACCAGATGCACTATGAAACGGTCGCTGGTTTTTTAATTTACAATATGAAGCGAATACCTAAACGCGCGGAGCATTTAACTTTTTCAGGCTTTAAGTTTGAAGTTGTTGATGTAGAAGGAATTAGGGTAGAGCAGTTGTTAGTTTCAAGGGTTATTAACCCGCAGAGTGCTAATATCCTTTAAAATAAGGTGTGCGCTTTAGTTTTTATATAAATAGCCAAGCTGTATTTGCTTGGCTTTTTTGTGTCTGTTAAAAGCTTTGTTTCTAAAATGAGATATTATTTCAATATGTTAAGTTGTTTTATTTTCATACAGTCTTGATTCTATTTTCATCTAATTAACATTAAATGCAACCTAAGACGTATATTGTACTGAGGAGTGTAAGTTTGTGTAAATTTCTTCTAATTAAGATTCATTATCAGCGCGTTTTAATTTAGAATGATCGTTCACTCTAAACTAAAAGGTATTTAACATGCAGCGTTCCCGCATCGCTTTATTTGTATTGTCAGCCCTCGTCGGTTCTGTTGCTTTAACTGGTTGCGATCAGGCTGCTGAGCAGTCACAAGCTTCAGCTCCTAAAGCTGTACCAGTGGGTGTACTTACATTAAAAAGCCAAGCGCTTACTCTCAAAAAAGAACTTCCTGGTCGTATCAGTGCATTTCAAATTGCAGAAATTCGCCCACAAGTAAGTGGTATTGTGCAATCTCGTTTATTTGTTGAAGGTAAAGAGGTTAAACAAGGCCAGGCTCTGTATCAAATAGACCCTGCGACATTTGAAGCAGACTTAGCAGCAAGTGAAGCAAGTGTTGCACGTGCTCAGGCGAGTATTTCAAGTAGTAAAGCTAAAGCATCTCGTTTTAGCGAGCTTTTAAAAATAAAAGCGGTAAGTCAGCAAGACTTTGATGAAGCAGATGCCGCATACAAACAAGCAAAAGCAGAATTATTAACGGCTAAAGCGCAGTTAAAATCGGCGCAAATTAACCTTGATTACAGCCATGTGTCGTCACCAATTAGTGGTCAAATTAGTAAATCAAGCGTAACTGTAGGTGCACTAGTTAGTGCTAACCAAAGTACTGCACTTGCTACAGTGACTCAGTTAGATCCAATTTATATCGATTTAACACAATCAAGTAATGAGCTTACCAAACTTAAAAAAGCAATATCATCAGGTGCTCTAAGTGTTGATTCGACTAGCCAAACTGACGTTGAACTTATTATGGAAGATGGCTCTGTTTATCCTCATAAAGGCACATTGCAGTTTTCTGAAGTGACAGTTGATCCAAGTACTGGCTCAGTAATACTACGTGCTAAATTTTCAAACCCAGAAAAATTATTACTGCCAGGCATGTATGCCCGAGCTTCTATTGTGGAAGGTGTTAAGGCGGGTGCTATTTTAGCTCCGCAACGTGGTGTTAGCCGTAATTCAAAAGGCGAACCAACAGCAATGGTTGTCAGCAAAGATAACACAGTAGAAAGCCGCGTATTAAAAGTAGATAGAACGATTGGTTCTGATTGGCTTGTTACTGATGGCTTAATGGATGGCGATAAATTAATAGTTGAAGGTTTACAAAAAATCCGCCCTGGTGCACCAGTGAATCCATCTGAAATTCAATCGTCTACTAAAGCCGATCAAGCGCAATAACGGAGAGTTTTAATGTCACGATTTTTTATCGATAGACCGATATTTGCTTGGGTACTCGCTATTGTAGTGATGCTTGCAGGTATTTTGGCAATTAGGAGTTTACCTATTTCGCAGTATCCTTCAATTGCACCACCTGCAGTGAGTATTACTGCAACGTACCCTGGTGCATCTGCACGTACACTTGAAGATACGGTAACGCAAGTTATTGAGCAAAAAATGAAAGGACTTGATGGCCTGCTTTATATGTCATCTACGTCTGAGTCGAGTGGTTCTGCTACGCTTACACTTTCGTTTAGCGCTGAAACTGACCCTGATATTGCACAAGTCCAAGTGCAAAATAAACTAGCAACAGCGACTCCACTATTACCAGAAGCCGTTCAAAGGCAAGGTGTTGTAGTTGCAAAGTCAGCGCGTAACTTTTTAATGGTTTATGCTTTTGTGTCTAAAGATGGCAGCATGACCAATATTGATATTGGCGATTATGTTTCATCAAACGTGCAAGATATTGTCTCACGTGTTGAAGGCGTAGGTGAAGTGCAGCTGTTTGGTTCTCAGTACGCGATGCGTATTTGGTTAGACCCTTCAAAGTTACAAAATTATAAGCTGACACCTGCTGATATTAGTGCATCAATTAGTGCGCAAAATGCACAAGTATCTGCCGGTCAACTTGGCGGTATGCCTGCCGTTGATGGTCAGCAACTTAATGCAACAGTAACGGCTCAAAGTCGATTACAAACGCCAGAGCAATTTGAACAAATATTGGTTAAAACCAATCCAGATGGCTCTTTTGTACGTCTAGAGGACGTTGCTAGAGTAGAGCTTGGCGGTGAAAGCTACCGCGTTGTTGCTCGTTACGATGGGCAACCTGCATCAGGATTAGGTATTAAATTAGCCAGTGGTGCTAACGCACTTGATACTGCCGCTGGAGTTAAAAAAGCGATTGAAGAGCTAAAACCGTTTTTCCCTGAAGGGTTAGATGCTGTTATACCTTACGACACAACGCCGTTTGTATCGTTATCTATCGAAAAAGTTATTCACACCTTAATTGAAGCTGTTGTACTTGTTTTTGTAGTTATGTATTTGTTCCTACAAAACTTTAGAGCGACACTTATACCAACAATAGCAGTACCAGTGGTTTTACTAGGTACGTTTGGTATTTTGTACACCTTTGGTTATTCAATAAATACGCTAACGATGTTTGCGATGGTACTTGCCATAGGCTTATTGGTAGATGACGCAATCGTTGTTGTAGAAAACGTTGAGCGCTTAATGACCGAGGAAAAACTCTCGGCACTTGAAGCTACGCGTAAATCTATGGATGAAATTAAAGGCGCGCTGGTAGGTATTGCCATGGTGCTTTCTGCGGTATTTATCCCAATGGCATTCTTTAGTGGCTCTACCGGTATTATTTATCGTCAGTTTTCTATAACACTGGTATCGGCGATGGGGTTATCTGTTTTAGTTGCTCTTATTTTAACGCCTGCATTGTGTGCAACGCTTTTAAAACCAAGCCATGTACATAACAATGAGACGTTATTTGGCCGATTTTTTACAGGCTTTAACCGTGGTTTTGATAAAACAAATTCAGGTGCACAAAGCTTTGTAGGCCGTATGCTTACGCACTCTAAACGCTACTTACTTATTTATGGCGTGATTGTGGGCGGTATGGTTTATGTATTCTCAAGCTTGCCAACAGCATTTTTACCTGACGAAGACCAAGGTATTTTGTTTAACCAAGTATCATTACCGGCAGGCTCTACAACACAGCAAACGCTTGAGGTTGTTAAAAAGGTAGAAAATCACTTTTTAAACGATCAATCTGAAGCCGTAAACGGTATTTTTACCGTTACTGGTTTTAGTTTTGCAGGCTCTGGCCAAAACTCAGCAATTGCCTTTGTTAACCTTAAACATTGGGATGAGCGTCAGCGTGACGAGTTATCTGTTCAAGGTGTTGCAGGTAAAGCAATGGGGTACTTTTCAACGATAAAAGAAGCGTTTGTGTTTGCATTCCCGCCACCTGCAATTGTTGAACTGGGAACTGCTAATGGCTTCAATATTTTCTTACAAGACCGTGTAGGCCTAGGGCATGACGCACTTTTGGCTGCACGAAATCAGTTATTAGGTTTAGCAAGCCAAAGTCCAATTTTAGCGGGCGTACGTCCAAATGGACAAGAAGATATGCCAGAACTACAACTTGATACAGATTTGGCAAAAGCCGAAGCGCTTGGTGTGTCGCAAAACGATATTAACAGTACACTTTCGACAGCATGGGGTAGTAGTTATGTGAATGACTTTATTGACCGTGGTCGAGTTAAAAAAGTGTATATGCAAGGTGATGCACAATCGCGCATGGTGCCTGAGGACCTAAATAAGTGGTATGTGCGCAATGATAATGGCGATATGGTGCCGTTTTCAGCGTTCGCTAGTGCTTACTGGACGTATGGTTCGCCACGTTTAGAGCGTTACAATGGTTTTTCAGCAATGGAAATTCAAGGTAGTGCAGCGCCGGGTTATAGTACAGGCCAAGCAATGGATGAAATGGAGCGTTTAGTTAAACAGCTGCCTAATGGTATTTCGTCTGAGTGGACCGGTATTTCATTCCAAGAGCGCTCAAGTAGTGGTCAAGCACCTTTACTATATGGCTTATCGCTATTGTTTGTATTTTTATGTTTAGCTGCACTTTATGAAAGTTGGTCGGTACCGTTTGCGGTAATGATGATTGTGCCACTGGGTATATTTGGTGCAATTATGGCAGCGCTAGGCGGTGGTTTATCAAACGATATTTACTTGCAGGTAGGCTTGTTGACCACCATTGGTTTGGCATCTAAAAATGCGATACTGATTGTAGAGTTTGCGATTCATAAAATGGATGATGGGCTTGGCTTAGTTGATGCGGCTATTGCAGCTGTACGCTTACGTTTACGTCCAATACTCATGACTTCGATGGCCTTTATTTGTGGTGTTTTACCACTTGCAATAGCCTCAAGTGCGGGTTCTGGTGCGCAAAATGCGTTAGGTATTTCGATTATTGGCGGCACACTCGCATCATCAATATTAGTTGTTGTATTTGTACCGTTGTTCTTTGTGTTAGTTCGCCGTGTATTCCCTGGTAAAACTAACGAGACAACAAAGGAGAGCGCAGAATGAGCATTAAAACATTCAGCCTAAGTGCAATTGCTTTATTGGTGCTAAGTGGTTGTCAATTAGCGCCAGAGCAAAAAGACCTTGCTCTACCAGTATCTGATGCTTATGCATCAGGTACTGAGCAAAGCGCTGCGCAGCAATTAAATTGGCAGCAGTTTTTTAATGATGAAAAACTACAAACGTTAATTAGTCAAAGCCTTGAGCACAATAAAGACATGCAAATTGCAGTGCTTAATGTGCAGCGTGTTCGTGGTTTGTATCAAATTGAAGACTCTGCTTTGTATCCGTCGCTTGATTTAAACGCATCTGGTACGCGCCAGCGTTTACCGGCTGATTTATCGGGTACTGGCGATGCAGCTATTAGCTCGCAATACAGTGCAACGGTAGGTATTACCTCATACGAGTTAGATATTTGGGGCAAAGTGCGCAATCAATCAGCGCAAGCATTGCAAAATTTATACTCTACAGAGCTTAGCCAATACAGTACGCAGGTGTCTTTAATTTCAGAGTTGGCAAATGCATGGCTTAATTACGCAACAGACTTACAACTGCTAGAGCTTGCAAAAGAAACGTTAACCTCTCAGCAAGAGTCATTATCGCTTACACAAAAAAGCTTTGATTTAGGTGCAACGTCTTCTATTACGCTTGAGCAGCTTAGAAGTACAGTTGCTACAGCAAAAGTAGACATAGCAACGTATAAGCGTTTATTAAAGCGTGATAAAAGCGCTCTAGATTTATTAGTGGGTAAATCTGTTTCGGCTGATTTACTGCCAAATAAAGACCTTACCAACTTGATTACCATGCCAGAAGTACCGGTTGGCTTACCGTCTGATTTGCTATCGCAGCGCCCAGATATTAAAGCCGCTGAGCATTTACTGCTTGCTGCAAATGCCAATATTGGTATTGCACGTGCAGCGTTTTATCCAAGTATTAGCTTAACGGCCAATGCAGGGTCTGCTTCAAGTGATTTGAGTGGCTTGTTTGATTCGGGCTCAGGTACATGGAGTTTTGTACCGTCAATTAGCTTACCTATTTTTAATATGGGACGTAACCAAGCAAATCTTGATGTAGCAAAAGCAGATCAAGAAATTGCAGTGGCAACGTACCAGCAAAAAATTCAAAATGCGTTTCGCGAAGTGGCCGATGCACTCGCCGACAGAGAAGGCTATCAAGAGCAATTAAGTGCGCTTGATATGCTTATAAGTAGCCGACAAACCACGTTTTATTTATCAAAAATGCGTTACGAAAAAGGCGCAGATAGCTACTTACAAGTACTTGATGCTCAGCGTACATGGTATGGCGCGCAGCAACAGTTAATTAGCGGCCAGCAATCATATCTTGCTAGCCAAATTAACTTATACAAAGCGCTTGGTGGCGGATGGAATACGAGCGACAAAACAACTCAGGAAGAGCAGTAATATTAGCAGCTCGCTGGCGAGCTGCATTTTAATGATACAGCGAGGCTATTTATAGTGCTCGCTTTACTGAGTTTAAGACTTAGTAGTGGAGTTGAACATGAAGCCTAAAGCAAAAAGGCAAACAGATCCCGCGATAGCGCAAGCTAGGCGCGAACAAATACTAACAGCTGCTGCAGAGTGTTTTCACCGAAAAGGTTACCACGGTGCAGGCATGGCTGAAATATCTAAAACAGCAGGGATGAGTGCAGGCCATATTTATAATTACTTTGAAAGTAAAGAAGCAATTATAGAAAGCATTATTGAAAAAGACATGGAAGAGATGTTTTCTATCTTCCAACAGTTTGAAGATCATCCTGGTGATGTACTTCAAGCGCTCATTGATGGCTTAAACATTGGTGTGCAAAGGCACATGGACACGGGATCGTGTGTTATTGATTTAGACATGATGGCTGAAGCAGGTCGAAATGTTAAAGTGGCAACACTTTTACGCGAAACTGATGTTCAGGCAAGAGATCGCATGAGACAGCTTTTAACAAGTGAGCGAAGTGCGCTAAAAGATATTGATGAACTTGAACTTGAAAGCCGAA
Source organism: Pseudoalteromonas sp. SWYJ118 (assembly GCF_015864505.1). Taxonomy (NCBI): domain Bacteria; kingdom Pseudomonadati; phylum Pseudomonadota; class Gammaproteobacteria; order Alteromonadales; family Pseudoalteromonadaceae; genus Pseudoalteromonas; species Pseudoalteromonas sp. SWYJ118. The sequence goes on from NZ_JADYXC010000022.1 coordinate 46,945, forward strand.
TTAATGTTATTTTTTCGATGATGGCAGGGTTATTACTCAGAAAGTTACTCTACCCAGAGTTAACCGAAGAAACAGTATTAATAGCGCTTCGTCCAGCGATGAAAACATTACTAATGCCATTTGATAAAGCATAGTAAAGCGCAAAATAGATAAACTAAAAAGTAAGCTAGCCAATTATTGGCTAGCTTTTTTTATACTTTAAAAACGCTCTATTGACCATTGCAGAGCAATTATTGCTATTGCTACAGAACCCATAGGCATAAGCCACTTTTTATACCAGGTGTAGTTACGTACATAAATAAGCAATGGCAGCGCAACCAGTAATATACTGAGCTGACCGATTTCGACACCTAAATTAAATGCTAAAATGCTCAATAATTGATAGTCGCTCGACAAGCCAAGCTCGCCAAGTACGCTGGCAAACCCCATCCCATGTAGTAAACCAAAAGCAAAAGTAAGCCACCCTAAACGAAGTACCAACGGCCAAACATTATTTAATGCTGCAGATAAAACAGATATAGCAATTCCAAGCTCTACCCAACGACTATTTGGCGAGACTAAGTTCATAGCTGTTGCTGTAAGCGTAATAGAGTGCGCAAGCGTAAACGCGGTTACTATCCATGCTGTGTGTTTAATAATTTGTTTTTTAGAGCTAATACCTTGCCATGCTTTATCGCTGCGAGTTAAAACACAGGTAAGTAACAGGGCGATTAAAAATAAAATATGATCAATACCAATCCAGATATGTAAAACACCCTGATACACGTATTGATTAAACGTACTTAAATAACTTGTTTGCTCAAAGCTAAATGTTTGCTGAGCCTCGTTGATATTAAATACACGAGATACACCGTTTATATTTACGATAGATTTATGGTTAGCATCAGTCTTAAAAAAAGCAGAATAGGAAAGGGAGATTATTTCACTGTCATTGCAATTAAACATTAGCGGAATAACCAAATAAGGCTGGTTAAAATGGTTATCTAACTGATAGATACCTTCACTTGTTAAAGGGCATGCTTGCTCGTTTTGCGTGATATTTAAATTTTCTGTAATGAAGTTATTAATTGAGCTGCGCTTTGCTTTTATTTCTGCCCATGAAATTTGCCCGTCTTTATCTAAATCCAAAGGCACTGCGTGCTCTAAGTCGGCTATATTTATTTGCCAGGTACCCGTGTATTGTTTTTTGTTGGTGTCGTTATCGTTTTTGCTATTTAGGGTTATATAACTTGTACTTAGTTGATGGGCCAAGCTGTAAGTTGAGAAAATACACAGCATTAAAGTGAGTATAAATAGATAAGGCGTTTTCATAGTGTATCTCGTTGCATCGCTTTTGCTTGAGTAAGTAATTGCTCATCGGTGCTCATTTTAGCCTGTTGCCAATTAATATGAGCCCAGTAAAGTGCTTTTTCGCGATTTGGTTGTACATCAAGGTAATATTTAGCTAAGTCACTTGCATGAAATGAATCTTTGCGAAGCTCTCGTAGTGTAACTCTTTTCGCCATTGTATTTTGCCATTTTTTATCGCGTTTATTTAGTTTTTTTTCTGCGATTGAAAGTCTTAGCAAAATAGCATCCTCTAAATTACTTTTATCAGGAAGCAGTACGCTTAATGTATTTAATACTTGTTGTGGTTGATTAAGAGCAAGTTGAATATCGGCCCATAAAACAATGAGGCTCACAGGAGCTTGAACTAAATCTACGCTTTGTAAGTGAGACATAGCTTGTTTGTAGTTATTTAAACGGTAGCTCATTTCACTTAAAACATGGTTTGTAGCTAGACTAGTTTGGTTATTGTTTATAATTTTAACTAATGCTTGGTAGCTGTCTAAAACGCTTTCATGTTGGCTTTGTACATCGAGTACACAGGTGCTAGCAGTAATAGTGCTTACTTGCCCAATTAAGGCTACGCAGTGTTTTTTTGCTTGTGCGAACTTACCTTGAGTCATAAATATATTGGCTAGCAATAAATGGCTATTATTATGTTTTGGCTCTCCAATCAAAACGTTGTTTGCAATATCAATAGCTTCGTCAAAAAGGTGCTCTTTTTGTAAAACCCGAGCATATAGGTAACCAATTTGAGATGTAGGTGTTTGTTTATATAGCTGGGCTAAACGGGTTTTAAGTAGCCCCTGTAAGCGCTCTGTTTGGCCTGCATATTGGCTATTTGTTACTAATGTATTTATTTCGTCGACAGAGAGTGAAGCACTCAGTGTTGAATTACTTGAGGCAATAACTGCGTCATCTTTTGGGATAAAAGGAGCCGCACTCACCGCAAGAGAGGTTAAGCAAATAGCAATAATAGTGAGGGGGTTAAATACTGATAAATGCATTGTAAATATCCTTTGAAAAAAGCCATCCATGGCCTGTCAGCTTAATTACTTGTTTAGTTGCTAATTTAGTTACCGTTTGTTGAAATCAATCCATCAACATCGGTATCGGTGTTTGTAAACACCCGACCGTTAACAGTTAACGGCTCTGCATTTGGGGCTTGATTAAATGCATCGGTTGCAAATTGAGCAAAGTCGACTTGTAGTGCGTCAATTGTAATGTTCACTGTTGCAGTTACTTGCGAATTAACGCCATCACTTACACCAAACATAAAACTATCTGAACCTGTCACTTCTTTATTCGGTGTGTAGGTAAAGTTACCATCGCTATTAACGCTAACAGTTCCAAGAGTTGGCTCACTTGTTAACGAGTAAGTAAGCGAATCGCCATCATTGTCGGTTGCGCTGAGCATATCGGTAATGCTTACTTCAGTTTGTGTTGTTAGCATTGCATCACTTGCTGTAGGTGCGGTGTTTACAACCGGTGTAGGTTGTTTTTTATCGTCATCGCTACTACATGCACCCAATGTTAATGCACTGAGGAGAACACAAATATGGGTAGTTTTTAAATTACGCATTAGTTAACTCCTTATTTAGATCCTGCAATAGGTGTTGCAAGGTATGGGAATGTTGAGTCCATCATTGTTGCATCAATAGGTGCGCCATCAGTAAATGGAACTGTACCCGTATTAGCATCCTCTGGTGCACAAAGACCTAAGTCAGTGTCTTCACCATTTACAGGAATAGGATGACATAAACGACCCATCACAACGCGCAGTGCAATATCAACCACATCATCACCCGGGCGACGACCATTTGGGAAACCAGCTAAGTCATTGCCAGCTACACCAAATGCAGATTGATCAGCTTGCGCTGTTGCTGCAATGGCTGTGTTTAAACGCAGCATTTCTGAAGGTGTTACCGTTGCTTGTTGATTAACGCCTGCAAAACCCGTTAAAAATGCAGTGATTAAATCAGTACGCGGAAAGTTAGTGGGTGCTAGTGTTTCAAAGCTAGTATCAAGGGTAGAGTTAACAGCATCTTTAAACAAAATGTTTAATAACTCTGGTAGTGCTGGATGAGATACATAATCTAAAAATTGTGCATCATCTTTAGGATGAGCTGTAGAGAATGTATCTTTATCTTTAATACCAATTACAAGCTCGTTTACAAGTGGGCTACCAAGGCGTGAAACCTGAGTTAATGCACCGCCGTTTACCGCATTATTAGCAAATTTAGCATTTGGGTTTAATACACGTGCTTGGGGTAAGCTTGCTGTTGTCCACGAGCCAATTACTTTATTTCCATCACCTACAATACAACTCTTTGGTATTTCGATAGCAATTGATGTGACGTTTTTATCTGCAAGGTCGTCGTTATCTGCCGATTGTGTAATACCACCTGGAAAACCGCCGCCGTCACCAGCACCTGGGGCGCTGTCACCCTCTACAGGTACATAGTTAACTAAATCAAATGTTTTACCTAGGTTAACTACAAACGGGTCTTTACGCTGTCCTACAAAAACTTGTGCCATGCTTTCACAGTTAGGAATTGAAACCTGATACACAAATTGATCCGCATAAGTTTGGTAATCACTCATCGATCCAAATGTCTTATCACCTACATAATCAAGTGGTTTAGAGAATGTGCTTGAGTTTGAGGCTGTGTTGTTTAATACAGTAGCTTCGCCAGTACGCTGTGCGCCGCTAATCATGCTCATTGTGTATGATTCGCTAAAGTTAGCTGCGCTGTCATCACCTGCAGCCACGCCGCCAACATTTTTAAGTGGCACAGAAACAGTGCGTTGATTTCCTTCAGGTCCAACCGTTAATTGCACGCCTTGATTATCGTTAGGGAGCATGCTTTTAAAGTTAAACGCAAATGTAATATCTTCAACAGCATCGCCATCGTTATCGATATGAATGCTGTAAGTTGCATCCGGATCCATTGCAAAGTAATTAGGGCCGCCGTATGCGTCTTGTAGCGGGATGTAGTTAGCTATTAGTGTTACAAAATCGCCACGGCCTTGCTCGTAACTATTAAATACATAAAAATCGGTTGAATCTAAAGTCGGGAAACGGCTTATATTTGGCGCTTCTCTGTGGCTAGATGCTTCACTTGGTGCACTTACAAACGTACTACATATTACTACTGCGAGTATTGATGGAGTTAAAGCTTTCATGACTTTGTCCTTTAGTTTTGATTGAAGTCATAGCTAATAACGGGGCAGGATTTAAATTGGATGCAAAAAAGTTAAATTAAATTTATATTTTGTTAAAAAACTTGAATTAAGGGTTGGCTACTTTATACAAGCAGCCAACATTGGTCATAATAGCAAGGTTATAAAAGTACCAGCTCTGTGGTGTATAACACCTCAGTCGGTAATCCATTTGGCGAGCCACCAATAGGCTCTAAGCTTACTGCAAGCAACGCTATGTCGGTTGCTTTAAAGCGGCTATCTTTGAAAAGTATTTTATTGCCTTGTTTTGGAAGTAAACCCAATGAAATAGGCGTATCCTGCCCCTTTAAAATCATCCACAGCTCGTAATCTTTATTTGATTGAGCAACCAATTGGCTACTGGCTTTAATTGAAAGCCCTTGCTCGTTAACATCAATAAACCACAATGATTGCTTATCTTGGTTTTGAACCAAGGCAATTTGTTGCGTTTGAACAACATTAGTAGAGGGTTGAATAACCAAAAAGGCTAAAACAATACATGCGGCAGTTGCCACAAAAGACCATGTACGCCAAATAGAGGGCTTAGTATGTATCACCGTTTTGGTGGGTTGCTGGTTTTCAATTCGCTGTAATATATTTATCCATACATCGTCACGTGGCGTTTGTGGTGTAATAGCACTTGCCAAGTTATTTAGGTTCTGCTCCCACATACTTGTTGCTTCACGTGCTTGGTTTGAACTAAGCAACAGACGTTGAAAACGCTTACGGGCAAGCCCTCTAAGTGTGCCAAGCACATACTGCCCAGCAAGTGCGTCTAATAGTTCGGGTTTATTATAATTCATAATGTTAAACACCTTTGCAGCTGCATAAGCCCACGCCTGATCCAGCTTTTAACTGTACCTAATGGCGTTTCTATATGATCCACTAACTCGCTATGACTCAGCCCTTTGTAATAAGCTAAGTGAATAGCCTGCTTTTGTTGCGGCTCAAGTTGTTCTATACAATTAACTAGTTTTGTTTCTTCATCGTAATTAATGTCAATGCTTTCATTCTCATATTCATCATCGCCTAGCGACTGTTCTTTTCGTACCTTGTGATAGCGCAGCGAATCAAGACTTCTATACCTAACTATACTTATCATCCAACTAATAACAGTGCCTTTAGAGGCGTTATATTCAGATGCGTTATGCCAAATTTTTATAAAAGCGTCTTGTAGTGCTTCCTCAGCATGTACTCTATTTGTGAGCATGTTTAAACTAATCGCAAAAAGTTTGCCGCTAGTTTGTTGATACAAACTCGAGAAAGCATTTTTGTCTCCTTGTGCTGTTGCGCACAAAAGAGGGAGTAAATCATCGTTATCCATAGGGGTCCTGTTTTTCTTATTATCATTGAGAAAACGGTTGAGAGTGTGATTTGGATGCAAAAAATTTAATTGATTTTTAGATTAGCTGCTTTATACGTTAGTACAAGCAATAACCGATCAGTGTTTGAAATTTAGACGTGTAAGTATAATTTATTCACATGTTTGTAAAAAATGCACAAAGAGCAGATTGCACTTAAATTTATTTTATTATTAACATTATATATCAATAGCTTATAATTTTAATTTGAATTTAAAATGCCATTTATATGGCGTGATATTTGCAAAAGAGTACATAAAGCCGTTTAAATTAAAATTAGAAAATTGGAATTATTTACACAAAGGAGAAACTATGTGGGCTGCAATTGGTTATTCACTTTTAGCATTACTACTTATTTTTATTGGTTGGGAAGTAAACTCTGTTTACTTTGCTATTGTTTTTTATTGGACTGCACTGTCACTTTTATTAGTGAGTACCGCATATATTTTTAATACAGCAAAAATATTTAGAAAACGTGAAAATGGGGTGATCCCATTTTATATACGTTGGGCGTTTGTGCCATTTTTATTTGGTGTGCAAATTTATAATGCCTGGTCACGTAAGCGCGATAAAGTGCCGCCAATTCAAAAAATAAACGAAAACCTATTTTTAGCTTGCCGATTATTTCCCTCAGACATAGACACATTAAAAGATAACGGAATTACTGCAATTTTAGACGTTACGTGTGAATTTGACGGACTCGAGTGGAGTTCAACACAAGAGAATATAAATTACTTAAACATTCCGGTGCTCGATCATAGTATTCCTACCCATTCTCAGTTAAATCAGGCTATTAATTGGATACATCATCATATTAAAGAAAACCGTCGCGTAGTTGTACATTGTGCTTTAGGCCGTGGGCGGTCAGTTTTTGTAATGGCGGCTTATTTATTGAGTCAAAACAAAAATGCAGATGTACATGAAGTACTTGCACAAATAAAGGAAACCCGCGAAACCGCAAACTTAAATAAGCATCAGCTGCGTCATTTAGCTAAGCGCCATAAAAAAGGCGAGCTGCTGATTAAAAACAAAGCAGTTTTAATTGCAAATCCAGTATCTGGTACACGATTATGGCAAGAAAAAGAGCACTTAATTGTTGCGCGGTTATCGGCCTATTACGATTTAAAAGTACTTACTACTTCACAAGACGTAAACGGTATTGAGCTTGCTAAACAGGCAATTGCGCAAAATCCAGACATGATAATAGCGTGTGGAGGCGATGGTACAGTGGCCGAAGTTGCAAGCGTACTTGTAAATACACAATGTAAGCTAGGTATTATACCAATGGGGACTGCAAACGCACTTGCGCATGTATTGATGGGGATTAGCTCTAAATTTATTCCTGTTGAACAAGCCTGTGATTTAATAATTGATGGTCAAACAAGCACAATAGATACCGCTTATTGTAATAACGAATTAGTACTTTTATTAGCGGGTATTGGTTTTGAGCAATCTATGATAGAAAGAGCAGATAGAGAGTCGAAAAATAAGTCGGGGCAACTTGCCTATTTAAATGGTTTTTTTGAAGCCTTTGGTGAGCAAAAATCACAGCTACTTAGTGTAAAACTCGATGATAATGAGCCGAAAGAAATATGTACAAATAGCTTTATTGTGGCTAATGCTGCGCCTTTTACAACGTTATTGGCTCAAGGTGGTGGGCAGCCAGATCATAGTGACGGGCTTCTTGATGTAAATTGGCTAACACCAAATAATGAAAATTCTACGACAATATTGAGTATTGCAGAACTGATGTTTAGCAGTTTAACGCAAACACATTTAGCTATAAATTCGCATCATACAAATGCTAAAAGAGTCGAGGTGACAGGCGAAGGAGAGCTTAAGTACGTACTTGACGGTGAAGTTAAAACTGCTCACAGACTCGTTATTACTATTGAGCCGGCCTCATTAAATGTGATTTGCAAAGAGCAATAAATCGCGCTAGTTACAATTAAAAAAGGAGCTAAATTAGCTCCTTTTTTACATCATTTTTTAATTGATGGCCAAACAAACCCTGTTGTATCCGGCGCTTGAGAAGATGTTTCTCTCGGTGCACTTTTTGGTCTACGAATAGGTTTGTTATTTATAGTGTGAATATAAAGTGCTTCCACTTTATCGCGAGCCCAAGGCGTTTTACGCAAAAACTTTAAACTCGATTTAATGCTCGGTTGATCAGTAAAACACTTAATTTTCACTTGCTCGCCAAGGGTTCTCCAGCCAAGTCGCTGTTCTAACTCAACAAGTATTTGTTCTAACGTTACCCCATGTAAAGGGTTTTTAGGTTGATTATCCATAGCCATACTACTTATTTAAACTGCGTGCATTGTAGCTCAAATCAGCTTTTAGCGCTAATTCACAGTGATTGTTTTAGGAGCGGTTGGGTAAATAGCATTACCTTGTTTATCTATTTTAAGCCAAATGAGTTGACTGTTACTGTGTTGAGGGTTTTTAGCACCGCATAAAAGTGTAAAAGAGTGAATTTGTATTAACGCGCCTTCGCTATAGCGTTTGTTGTCGTACCAACAGTTTGATTCTTCATTTACAAACTGGTTTGCATCAATAATTGAATGGGTTTTAAGGGTTGTTGCTTCACTAAATATTGAATACGATAAGCTGCTAAAACAAAAGCATAGAATTAAAAAGTTACGCATTAGAGGCCTTTAAATAGGGAGGGTTAAAAATAATACATTAAGCTAAAAAACGTGCTAGTGTAAAGTACACAAAGTGATTTTAATTATAAACTTAGTTACTCACAGAACAACTTGGATTCAAATAAAAGGTGCACACAATGCAATTTAATCAAACAATGATCGAAGAATTCACACTATTAGCGAAGTTTCCTCGCGACAGTAAAATGCAGGGTATTAAATTACACTCAGACGCAGAGCCAAGCTTACTTAGTGCAGCGCAACGTTTATTTGAAAAAGGGATTATAGATAGCCCAGATGGCGGATATTTAACTGATCTGGGCTTAGATTTAATTGAGCACATTACGGTTATTCATAGTGCGCTACAAAGCTAGCTAACCTGAACTCTAGTTAGTTACTGAACTAGCTTAATTTGCATCGGGTTGATTTTGCGGTGCAGCATCATTAAATGCAGCTAATTTATTACAGTGTTCGTAAATAGCTGCAATTTTTGGATAAGCGCTCATATTTACGTTAAAACGAATTGCATTAAATACTTGCGGCACTAAACAAATGTCAGCAAGTGTTGGTTGATTACCAAAACAGTAGTCATCATTTTCGTTTAGCATCAGTTCTATTTTTTCAAAACCAACTTCTATCCAATGTCGATACCACTTATTTTTAGCCTCGTCATCAACACCTAATTCGTTCGATAAATACTTCAGCACGCGTAAATTATTAACAGGATGAATATCGCAGGCAATGGCAAAGCTTAAATTTCTTATTTGTGCTTTTTGCCACGCAGTTCCTGTAATTAATGGCGATTGCGGATAAGTTTCATCAAGCCATTCCAGTATTGCAAGCGATTGTGCTAAAACACCATTATCGGTTTCAAGTGCAGGTAGTAACCCTTGCGGATTAGTCGCTAAGTATTCTTCCCCAAGCTGCTCCGATTTTAAAAGGTTAACAATAGCAAGTTCATGATCAATTGCTTTTAAGTTAAGCGCTATACGTACCCTATAGGCCGCTGATGAGCGAAAGTAGCTGTATAATTTCATAATTAATCCTGTGAACCTGTAAATTGTTTTTTAATAGTACGCCAGCAATCGGTATAGTTTGGTTGGCGCTCTTTGCCTTCTAGTGCATATTTTGTTGGTGAAATTATATAGCGCGACTCAAACATAAAGGCCAATGTGTTTTCGTATTTTTGTGGTGTAAGCTCAGCATTTGAGGCTTTTTCAAATACGTCGGCTTCAGGTCCATGTGGCGACATACAATTGTGTAAACTTGCACCACCAGGTACAAAACCATGCTCTTTTGCATCATACACACCCTCAATCAAGCCCATAAATTCACTCATAATATTGCGGTGATAATAAGGCGGGCGAAATGTATTTTCGGCTACCATCCAACGTGGTGGAAATATCACAAAATCGACATTTGCCATACCCTCAGTAGCAGAAGGAGAGGTTAGCACAGTGAATATAGATGGGTCGGGATGATCAAAACTTACTGTATTCATTACATTAAAACGCGATAAGTCGTATTTATAGGGGGAGCTGTTACCCGTCCATGCAACCACATCAAAAGGAGAGTGCTTAATTTCACAGCTAAATAAATTACCGTTGAATTTAGATACAAGCTCAAAGTCACCTTCTTTATCTTCAAAGGCAGCAACGGGGTATTGAAAGTCTCTGTCGTTGGCGTAACCGTTTGCACCAACAGGTCCTCGCTCTGCAAGCTCTAACGCATGGCCATAATTTTCACAAATATAACCACGGGCTGTATCATCAATTAAATCAACAGCGAACTTAATTCCTCTGGGAATTACAGCAATTTCACCTGGTTTAATGCTTAACTTACCGCACTCGGTGTGAATTAATAACTCACCTTGCTGAGGGACAAACAACATTTCGCCATCGGCATTGCAAAAGTAACGTCCTTGCATTGACTGATTAGCGACATATACATGAATGCCAATACCAGATTGCCCATTAGCACTGCCATTAGCAGCCATAGTTACCAAGCCATCAATAAAATCAGTAGGCTGTGAAGGCATATCAATAGGATTCCAACGTAGCATTGTTGGTGGTGTTACGGCCTCAGTAATTGGGGCTGTTCTTATTAGGCCGTTATCAATTGCTTGGTAATCACCTTGCACTACCGACGGACGAAGGCGGTAAAACCAAGTGCGGCGATTTGAAGCGCGAGGAGCCGTAAATGCAGTCGAACTAAATTGCTCGGTGTATAAATCGTATTTAACCTTTTGTGGGCTAAATTGTCCTATTGGCAATGCACCGGGTAGCGCTTGTGTTTCAAATTCATTACCAAAACCTGTCATATAACTTAATTGTGTCGTCATTACTGACTCCTGTGAGAGGGGGGTTGGTTTAATATTATTTTTATTTCAGTTAAGGTACTCTCAAGTGAGACTAATATCAAATGTGCAACTATGCATCTACGTAAATATTAATGAACACCAAAGTAAACCTTACAAAGCTGGGATAACTAAAAATGAAAATTGATTTAGCAACGTTTTTACCTTATCAATTAACGAATGTAGCAACACGTGTAAGTAACGACTTTGCCGAGGTTTATCAAACTAAGTACGGTTTAAATATTCCCCAGTGGCGAATACTTGCTAATTTAGCGCAGTATGGCCAAAGCAACGCAAAAGATTTATGCACGCAAGCAAATATGGACAAGTCGACAGTGTCGCGCGCGGTAAAAGTTTTAATAGATAAAGGTTTAGTGAGAAGTGAGCTAAATGAGCAAGACAAACGCGCAGCATTACTTGTGCTGAGCCAAGCAGGGCAAAACTTATATGAAAATATAGCGCCCGATGCACTGAATTGGGAAAAACAATTACTGAGCACTTTAACTAACGAAGAATACGAAGTGCTAGTGAGTATTTTTGAAAAGTTAAATAACAAATTAAAGGCATAAAAAAGCCCACCAAAGTGGGCTTTTAAAAGATGTTTTAGGTTACAGCTCTAAATTAGAAAGTGTAACGAAGACCTACACGCATTTGCCATACAGATGCATCAGTTTGTACTGATGTATTTGCATTATTTCCGTTAAAGCCTGAGTAAACGTAACGGCCTTGATCATCAAGTGATGTTTCGATCATGCTAGCGCCTACGAAAGGACCTTTTTTAAGTACGCCCCAATCATCGTTTAACAGATTTGTAAGGTTATCAATTACGAAGAATGCTTCACCTTTGTGACCTTCCATAAAACCAGGAAGCTCTTGAGTTAACTTAAAGTTAAACTTAACAAACCAATCAGAGTTTTCAGCGTTACGGCTAGTCGTTTGACCACGTTCTAAACCATTTGATGCGATAAAATCATTGAATTCATTGATATCAGCAGCGCTCATGTCGTAAACAACGTTAGGATCGTTTTCAAGTGGAACATACAATAGCTGGCGGTTGCCATTCCAGTTGTTGTCACCAAAAGTATCTTTATCACTGCCATCAAATGTGTAGCTGTATGGTAGGCCTTTATATGCTTCACCGAATAGGTTAAAGCGAGTAGCAAATCCATCAACAAACTCATGACTATAACCAAGAGTCATAGTAAAACGATGTGGAATTTCGTAATCAGATGAAGCAACACCTGGGTTACCTGGATCTGTTAGCGCAATATTACCGTAGTTTGAACCAGCTACAGAGCTAGTCATTGGGTTAACATCATCAGAATCTGTGTATGCATAACCAAAGTTAACGCTTACGCCATTATCAAACATTTTGCTAACAGCTAGTGAGATAACTGATGAATCACCGCTATCACCGCTAACATTTGTTAGTAAGTATTCGTTTGAACGACCTTCAATTGATTCGTAAATAGGGCGGCCGTCAAACGTAGTTGTACCTGTATCTTGAAGTGCGATGTCACGCATTAACGCAGCATCTTTTTTCTTCGAGTATAAGTAATCAAGAGAGATTACGTACTCGTTTTCAGTTGTGTACGTTGCACCAAGTGAGTATTTCCACTCTGATGGGATTTCAAAGTCTGGGTCAACAGCGTTTGCTTGTGAATCGCCTGAGCCGATTACAGTGTCAGCTACTGCATCAAATTGAGACTGAGGTACTTCAAATCCTGGAGTACCATTATTTACATTAGGTGTTGCGAACAAGTCGATAGAACCAAACTGGTTTGCACTAATGTTAGTAATGCCGTCGTTTGAGTAAGAGTTAGATAACCAAACGTTAGGGTTACCGCCTGAGAACAAGCCAACACCTGCACGTACTTCAAGTGCATCTGTCGCGTACCATTGGAAGCCTACACGAGGTTGAATTAAATCAATACCATCAAATGTACTTTGGTTACTGTAGCCATAGCGATCAGTAAAGTTTTGATTTAAGTTAGGTACATCATCACTGGTGTATTTATCGTAACGTAAACCAAACGTAATATTTGCGTCTAAGTCAGTAAACGAATACTCGTCTTGCACGTAAAATGTATGCTGAGCGTACGAAAAACTCGCAGCAGCATCGTTTGGATCATTTGTAGCAGCAGCATTGTTGTAGTAAACAGCACTTGCAATACCATTTTCAAAATCATCAACATTGTTGAAACGGTATTCACCTTCAGTATGCTGAACGAATAAGTTAAATACATCTAACTCTTCAAACTCGTAACCAGCAGTAATTGTGTGCTGATCAAGGTAGTAAGTACCTGCAACTTTAAATGTAGTTGTATCGTAGTCTAAGTCATTAGATTGACGTGAGTCATCTGGACCAATATAAACTGTACCACCATCTTCGGTACGAATTTGCATTTCACCAAAGCTGCTTGCTGCATCTAGTGATTGTACTGTTGCATCTAGCTCAGACTTACCAATACGTACTTCAGTAGAGAAGTCATCTGACCAATCAGAGTAAACAGATGCAATGATTGAAGTGAATTCTGCACTTTGGTCATAAAAGTGATTAGATAGTGATACACGGCTAGAACCAGTATCAGACTGTGAAACAGTATTACCATCGTTGTAGTTATAGATTAAGTTTGCACGGTGATCTTCGTTGATGTTCCAATCTAGTTTAACTAAGATTTTTTCATCTTCAACAGGCATACTTGAAGGCATTCCGCCTACATCGTAACCATATACAGTTTGAGCAACGCTTGTGATACGCGAGATATCATCAGCAGTTACACTGCCGCTGCTTAAACCATCGTAGTTAAACTGTTGAACACCTTCAAGTTTTTCATATGAAGTAAATAAAAATAGTTTATCTTCAATTAGTGGAAGACCTACGTTGAAGCCGTAACGTTTTTCGGTGTAGTTACCGTTATCAACGTCATCACCTTCAATTTTATCACCCTTGAAAGAGTCACTAGTGTAATCGTAGAAAACAGCGCCATGAACATCATTGCCACCAGATTTGGTTACAGCGTTGATGTTACACGATGTAAAACCACCGTATTGAACGTCAAACGGTGCAAGTTCAGCTGAAACTTGTTCAATTGAATCAAAAGAGAAAGGGGCGCGAATAGTAGGGTAACCATTTGAGCTTAAGCCGAAGTTATCGTTCATACGAACGCCGTCTAGCGTTAAGCTGTTGTAGCGAGGGTTACCACCACCACAGTTAATTGAACCACGGCTATCATCAATTGTGATACGCGGGTCGATACGAATAATGTCTTTTAAATCACGGTTAATAGCTGGTGTATTTTCAAGATCAGTTAGCGTAAATGTAGACGCCGGACCAGTACCACCTGACATAGAGCTGATTGGTGCGCCAGAAACTACAATTTGTTCCATGCTTGATTGTGACTCAAGAGAAACGTTTACTGGGTAATCGTTACCAATATTAAGAATTATGTTATTGAATTCTTGGTCTGCATATACATCTGAATCAACAACTACTTTATAAGGACCGCCAACTCGCAGGCCTTTAGCTGTGAAATAACCAGCGTCATTTACTTCAGTTGTTTTTACTGATCCAGAAGGTACGTGTAAAATTGTTACTTTAGTGCCGGCTGCTGGGTTGCCGTTAGGCCCCATCACTTGACCTTTAATTGCTGAGGTCGTTTCGTTAGCCATTGCAGCGCCACTTACACCAACACATGCTGCAATAGCAAGTGAAAGAGCTGTTTTGCGTAATTGAGTTTTCATTTAATTTTCCCGTGTAGTTATTAATTAAATTTTTATATTTTTATTTTAAAATTTTTCAAAATAAACAGTTGAAGTTCATTTATTCAAAATCCGTTACTAGTGTACCTTATTTATTCGTTACAAATAAAATACAACTGCAATATATTTTTAATAAATAGTACTATTTTTGTCTATTTGAGTGTTTTTTCGAGCAATAACTCTATATCGGGGTATATATTACGTGGGCTTTATGACAAACATGTGAAATTGGGGTGTGAAAAACAAAAAACCCATTACAATTTTGCAATGGGTTTTGTTAACAAATAACTTAATGTGTTATTACTTACCTATTAAGACTTAAAACTTGTAGCTAATACCAACTTTAGCCTGCCAAGCTGATGACGATGAACTGATTTGCGAGTAATTACGCACATCCGCACCGCCAAAACTGTTGTCTATTTTATATCTACCTTGATCATCAAGACCACCAAAGTCATAAATAGTTTGGTTAGAGTAACCTAAGCGTTTTTCTACACCCCAGTCGCTGTTTAGAAGGTTTGCGAAATTATCAATCATTAGATAAACCTCACCAGTGTGACCTTCAGCAAAGCCAGGTATTTCTTGCTTAATGCTAACATCCATTGTAGTAACCCAAGGTTGAGTTGCTGTATTTTTACCTAAAATCCCACCACGTTGAGATATACCAGCACGCTCTAATAACGGTTCTAACTCAGCCCAAGTCATTTTAGAATCAGCCCAATTTACATTCGGATCATCAGCACCTGTAGGGATATAAGGTAAGTAAGCACCATTAGTGAATAAAGAGCTAGTATCACCTAAGTCTTCATCTTTATACATATTCATTGTGTAACTAAATGGGCGACCTGAACGACGTTCAAAATAAACATTGAACTTGGTTGCATATCCTTCAAAAAATTCAGTGTTATACGCTAAGTTAATTTTAAAGCTGTGCTCAACTTCGTAAAAGCCACGTGCTGCAATATCTTCATTACGATTTACTGTAATATTGTGCTTATAGTTACCTTCTGCCTGAGAAGCTGAACCTGCTGACGATTCTGTAACATCTTGGTGAGCATAGCTTGCCGATACAAACAGGCCATTGTCCCATTGTTTAGCAATACCCGTTGAAATAATAATTGAACGACCATCATCCGATGAATTAGTCATTTCTATGTCAACATTATCGCCACTGTAAATACTTTGATTGATAACACGTTCGCCGTCCGCAGCTAAGCCTACTGGGTTAATAGACGAATTATGCCATACCGCTTCATTTTCTTTTTTATGGTAAGCAATTTCAGCTTGCCATTTAAAGCCATCACCTAATAGTTCAGAATCAAACTCATATTCAAAACCTATTTGAGTACGAATGCTTGAAGGCAATTTAAAGTCAGGGTCGATATACGCAACGCTACCAGCACCTTGCTCTAATGTATTTTTTATTTCATCAGGAACCTGAGTAATATCAGCTGTGTTATTTGCATAGTAATCATTAATTACATCGTTTTGTGCTGATACTAAAGTAATGCCATCACTTTGGAATGAATTGTTATACCAAACATTTGGAATGCCGCCTTGGAAACGACCAATACCACCATTAATAGTAAGCGCTTCTGTTACGTAGTACTTAAAGCCAACACGAGGAAGTATAATGTCTAGGCCATCAAGATTTTCTTGGTTAGTAAAGCCATACGTATTAGCAAAATTTTCATTTAGAGTTGGTTTATCATCAGATGACAAACGCTCATAACGAACACCTGCTGTAACTTCTAAATCATCACCTACATAAAAAGTATCTTCTATGTAAAGCGCTAGCTGGTTACGTCTTACATCATATGCTGTATCAGCTGAATCATTAGTGTAAGCATTTTGATAAGAGAAATCATAAGAACCAATTTCACGGTTTTCAAAATTTTCTAAGCTATCAAATTTCCACGTTCCAAGAGAGTTTTGAGCAAACAAGTTATATAAACGAAGTGACTCGTACTGAGCTCCAAAGTTTATTTCATGCTCATCCATTAAATACGTAGCGTCTAACGTAAAAGTTAGGTTTTGTGTTTCTGAACGGTTTGCATGGCGGTATTGATCTGTACCAAAGTTGTAAGAAGGACCATTTCGACCGTCTTCCTCAACAGTAATGCTTCCTAAGTTAGAGCGAGTTGCGCTATCAGAGGTAACATCTTTATACGACACACCAATTTCTGTTGAAAAGTTTTCAGTCCAATCAGAGTAAAGTTTAGATGAAAAGTTATTAAACTTAGTTACGTATGCATAAGTGCTTGAAACTAAGACTATATTATCACCGCCTGTGCTAGAGTTACGCTCATCTTGGTCGTCTTGCCATTGATAAGTGAAATCTAAACGATGGTCATCACTTGCGTTCCAGCTTAATTTAACAAGCAAGTTTTTGTTTGTATCTTCTGGCGCACCGGCTAATGAATCAGTTAAGCCGTATTCATTATTTAAGATAGAAATGAAACGATTATAGTTAGCTTCAGAAGTATTAAATTCATTTGAAGCACCAGAACCGTCAAAGCCGTAATCTAGATCTAATTCACTTGACCATTCTGCGTAGTTAACAAAGTAAAACAGTTCATCTTCAATAATCGCTCCACCGACATTAAAACCAAATCTTTCTTCAGTTTTAATCGGCTCTACTTTATTTGTAGAGTAAGTTTTATGACCTAGCTCATCAAGATCGTCTTCTTGTACAATATTATCAACATCGCCAGCTATCTCAGGAGTAGATATTTCATAAAAGCCAGAGAACTTAAACTCATTTGTACCAGATTTTGTTACTGCGTTAATAGTACCGCCACCAAAGTTACCTTTAGAAGCTGAGAAAGGAGATACATCAACAGAAACTTGTTCAATAGCATCAAGTGCTACAGGAGGCTGAGAAGTAGGGTAGCCACCAAAGTTCAAGCCAAAGTCATCATTTTGACCAATACCGTCAACTGTTAAACCGTTGGTACGAGGGTTACTACCTGCAAACGTTAGCTCACCATTACCATTAATACTGGCAAGTGGGTTTAAGCGCGCAATATCTTTAATGTCGCGATTAAAGCTTGGCATATTTTCAATAGTGTCAGAGCCAAATGTACTGCTAGAGCCACCTGATTGTTGAACAATCTTATAACCAGACACTTCAATCTTTTCGATGTTTAGCGGAGCAAGCTGCGAGCTTAAACGGTAAGTTTCACCAAGGTTCAAGTAGATATTTTCAACAGTGGTATCGTTAAACGTATCAGAATCAATGATAACCATGTAAGGACCACCTACACGTAAACCATTAGCGATAAACGTACCACTTTCGTTTGTAGTTAGTTCGCTAATAGTTCCCGTTGGTTGGTGAATTACTTTGATTTTAACGTTTGCAGCACTGCCACCTGAAGGCGTTGTAATTTTACCACGCATTGCAGATGAAGTATCAGCAGCCATTGCGCTTGTAGAAACACCTAGAGCTAAAATTACCGCTCCAGTTAATTTCGAAAGGCGAAGCTTAGTCATAATGTTGATTTCCCGTGTGTAGGTTATATAAATTTAATACAGTTTATTTGTCAGTCGTCATTTTCAGTGCCGTTTCTAACTCTTTTGCAGAAGGGTCAAATAAGGCATTTAGTAATCCAGCTAATCGAATACCCGCTTGTTGTAAGCGTGTCTTTATAATTGGAGTATTGTTATATATGTAGCTATAACCAATTTCGTTGTTGGTATATTTATAAATTTTTGTGGCTAAATTATGAGATTCTTCAACCCATGTCATAGGTGAGCTTTGTAAATACTCAGCAATTAACTCGCTGTTATTTGTATCAATAAATTGTGCGTACTCAGCAAACGATAAATTCTCGTTCTCAACTAACTTTGTATCCCAAAGGCTGTGAAGATTTGTTTCTTCGTTAAAAAATGAAACCTTAATACGGTTACCACCTCTATCTTCACTTCGACCAGCATGAAATGGTTGGTGACTGTCGCCCACCAAATGTACTAAAAAACGTAAACTGAACTGTTTAGCATCTAAGGTGCTATTTTTATCAGTGAGCGTTTGCATTGAATAGTGAATGCCTTCTAGGATATTACTTACAGATTCTTTGTTTTTAGTGTGATCGTGATTGAAGCTGAAAGATTTTCCTGGTGCTGCATTAATATAATGCCAACGAGATGATTGCTTTTGCCAAAACTCGCCAGGGGCAGAGCGCATTTCATCAGGCCACGTTGATATTTGTGCAAGTGATTCACCATCAAGGTAGGGTTGTATTGCCGCTTTAGTTGTTTCGCTTATATGAGATTCTGCAATCTTACCTACAATGCGGTGGCCATTTTGACCCCAAGCATGTGAGTCAGTGCTTGTAAATATTGCACTAATCAAAAGCGCAGAAGATATCGAGTACTTTATATTGCTATGCATTAGAACTTCCTTAATGAATATTTCATGGCGTTGCTACAGGCTAATGCGGTCAATTGTCCTTACTTTTGGTGTTGATAGGAAGGACTCATTAAAATTCATAGTTTCTTATTCACATTACTTTTAAATCAATAGTTTATATTTAACAGGTAAAATTACTTGTTGTAATAAGTAAGCGAAATTGTTCAAATGCACTATATAGTCTATTTTTGAGTGGCATTGCTTTGAATTTTAAAAATATCGTGTTGCACAAAATGTTAATTGTTACATTTTTGTTTCTATTGTTGGTCGTTACGTGGGTTTGCGGTCAAGTTAGTGTATACAATGATGAATTACACTTTCCAGTTATGATCGAAACCTCAACAGAGTGTCAAACAACTGCAACAAGTAACAAAGGCCAATTAATTGTTTTTACGCAATCAAAAAAAATAGCTAAGTTATTAACACAAAAGTTATGCTCTGATAACGTGGTGGCTAAGCAATATGGCTCTGTAAAAGGGTATTGGGGGTATAGAACGGCAGACAGCTTTGAGTTTGTGGGTAAAGGAATTGCTGACTTAATTTTGGCTAAAAACAATATTATGGCAGCCTTTAAAGCAGAGTCGACCTATAACTACCAGCCCGTTGTTGGTTTTTCTGACTACACGGCTTTTTTTATATCTTCTAAAGAAAAACCTCGAGTCACTAAACAATACTTTTTAGATAAGCGCATAGGTTTGCTTGATTATCCGACCAGCCGATCAGGGCATATTTTACCAAAGCAAACGTTTAAAGAGTTGGATATTAATTTAGCCAATTTGAAAATCACTTATGCTAGCTCTCATAACGAATTACGTGATTTACTCGCTAATGGAAAAGTAGATATTATTGCTTCGTTTTGGAAAGAGAGCGACGAAAAACGTTTTTCAAAAAACTATATTACGCCATTGAGTAATAATATTTCTGGAACAAGATGGTATTTAAAAATGCAGCAAAACAACACTGATTTATTATGCGCAGTGCAGGAAAATTTGCTTGATATGTCTAAAGATCAAAGTTTGCATTACTATCAAAACGTCCAGCCATTTTGGCGCTGTGGCGCCAGCTCAGTAGGCTTAAAAGAGGAGGTTGGTGATGAGTAAGTATAAGCAATTACTTGTTATTATAAGTTTGTTTTTTATTTTGTCGTCTGTCTTTTATATTTCTGTAACTCAAAAAAGCCAGCAAGTAGCTAAACAAAAAATTACGCAGATAGAAAGGCAAATAGCACTCGACTTACCCTTACTCGATTTATCGAATGAGCTGCTAAAGCATTCAGGTAATAAAGATGCAGTTAACAGCTACATTAAAACTTTAAACAGCTACATTAATTCGAACGAGCTCAAAGTTGTTGCTATTGCACCAAAAAACGAGATGGTAACACCTGTAAACTCACACCAAATAATACGTAGTTTGAGCACTAATAATGGGTTCGTATTAGTTGTATTTAACGTCCAACAAGCCCACTTTACATTGAGCCATTTTATTTACTATTTTATATTTTTAGTATTAAGTGTATTGATTAGTTTTTGGGTGAAATTTGCGTTTATTAAACAGAGCAATAAGCAGTTTAATAATGCACAGCATCAATCAATTGAAGAGCCTACGCCGCTGATACTTATTGTTGACCTTAACGATAAAACATTATCAAGTAGTTGTAATACAGAACAAAAAATGTGTTTAGCCAATAAGCCATTGTGCTTTTATTTAGCACTTGTAGAGTATTGTACAAATAACGATGATGTAGCGCTTAGTCATAATAAAGATGTGCCAGAGGAGCTGCTAGAGCTTGCTAACAAGTATTTTTATAGGTTGGTCGAACTCGGCCATACGGTTAGAAAAAGGCCTAACTTTAATAATAGCCTAGAAAAAACCCTGAGCGAAGTACGTGCTGCATTAGATGAAGTACTCAGTGAGTATCCTGAAGAAAAAGAGTTATATTATCCACCTAAAGCATACGGGGAGGGTTCTCGCTCTCGTCTGCATAGTTATGGGCTGGCAAATATTAAAAAGGGCAGTATTGAAATAATAGGAAAGTAACAAGGTTACTTTCCTATTATTAGAGGCTATTTAGGAGTAAATTCAGCCGTTTTAAGAGGGCTGTTTTTTGATATAAAATCTTGAAGTGCTTGGGCATCTGTTTCGTCTGTACTAACAAAGCCTTTTTTATTTGTAAGCGCAGGATAGCCATCACCGCCTGATGCGTTATAGCTATTTAAGCTCATACGGTAAGTTTTATTTTTGTTCAAAGGTTGGCCGTTAATAACAACATTAACTAACTGATTATTTTTACGCTCAAACGATAGTTTATGGTATTGCAAGTAAGCGCCAGCATCCGGTGGGAAGCTCGTTACTGTATTTAAATAGTCCCATAAATCACTGCCTTGCCAATCCATGTAAGTAATACGATTTTTAAAAGGATGTACTTTTAAAATATCTTTATAGCTCACTTCACCAGCCTCTATTGAGCTGCGAATACCACCACCACTTATTAGTCCAAAGTCTGCACCCACTACATCCATTTGAGCTTGAATAATTACGCGTGCAAGATTTGTTTGTTGGTAGCGAACTTTGTTTCTGTCACCTTCTAAGCGAGCATCTACTTCACCAATGGTACCTTCAATTTGTTTAGCGCCTTTAGCTTGGTATACCGCTAAATAAGATTCAAGTTTTGAGTCTGGTTTAATGTACTCGTTTGCTAATACTTCTTTAGTTGAGCCATCAGCTTGTACTTTATCTACATACAAATTAACTGGCATCAGTTTGTAGTCTAGTAACGTTAATTTTCCGTTTTCAAGCTTAAACTCAGCTTTACCAACATATTTACCCCATTCATGGGCTTGCATAATGTAAGTACCGTTTTGTTGGTCTGGTTTACAGGCAAGACCTGGTTTAAAGCTATCGTCATTTACATTTGTATCGCTCATGCATACAGGTTCTTGAGAGTGGCCACCAATGATCATATCTAGCGTGTTTGCAGGAAGTGAGCGAGCAAGTGTTATATCACCGGGTGCGTTAATACCAAAGCTAGCATCAACATAATGACCCATATGAGTCAGGGCGATTGTAATGTCAGGGTTGTACTTAGCTTTTATTTCTTTCGCTAGTTTTGCTGTAACGTCAACAGGGTCTTTAAACTCTAAGTGCCCAATATACTGAGGATTACCAATTTTAGCTGTGTCGGTTGTTGTTAAACCAATAACAGCAATAGTTAATCCATTCTTTTTGAATATTTTATAGCTATCAAACGCGTGTTCGCCTGACTCTTTTTCAAATATATTGGCTGATAGAAAAGGAAAGTTCACCCATTTTTGCTGTTGCTTCAATACATCAATAGGGTTGTCGAATTCGTGATTACCCAATGCCATTGCATCGTAACCAATCAGCGACATACCTTTAAAGTCAGGCTCTGCTTTTTGTAAGTCTGACTCAGGAATACCTGTATTTATATCACCACCAGAGAGTAGTAATACTGCATGACCTTGCTTTTGAGCTTTATTGCGTAAAGAGTCAATTAACGTTTTGCGAGCGGCCATACCGTATTCGCCTTTTTCGTTTTGCCAAAAACGCCCGTGGTTATCATTAGTATGAAGAACAGTTAAATATTTAGTCGGGGTAGCGCTAAACACGGATTCAGGAGCAGGAGATGTGCATCCGAGTACACTAAAAATAACCGAAAATAAAATAATTATACGCATAAAATACCTATGGATTAAGGTCTACTTAATTTATCAGGCAGCTAGTTTAAACTAGTTCCATGCTAAAAAAACGTACTTATTTACATTTTATTTGGAAGGGGCTG
The DNA here is from genome assembly GCF_015864505.1 of Pseudoalteromonas sp. SWYJ118. Taxonomy (NCBI): domain Bacteria; kingdom Pseudomonadati; phylum Pseudomonadota; class Gammaproteobacteria; order Alteromonadales; family Pseudoalteromonadaceae; genus Pseudoalteromonas; species Pseudoalteromonas sp. SWYJ118. Next base: position 69,824 of record NZ_JADYXC010000022.1, read on the forward strand.
TTAATTGGTTTGTGGCAGCACGTTCACGACGCTTCAACTCCGTATTCGCATACTCTCGCTTGTGGTGATTAGTACCTATCATCCAGGTTAAAAAGCTTGCTGGCAGTTTTGTATAGGGTTCGCCTTTGTGTAAACCAAAGTCGCAAATTGCATGTTTAGTGTGTGACATTATAAGATCCTGTTGTTTTGTGTTTTTTAAAGGTAACAAAAAGTAGCCATACTCTTAAGATGATTTAATTTTAAATAATTAGATTTATATAGCTAAAAAGAATATAAGTAATGGTATATGTAATTAATTTGTTATCAACACGGTCTAATTTGTATCAACTCGCACTTTAGAATCGATTTTAATCGCCTATGGCATTAATGTGTTAACGCATTAACAATTATCTAAAAATATAACAACAGGAATACAACATGAAAAAACTTTTACTTGGCTCAGTACTCGCCGCAGCAAGCTTTACAAGTGCTGCCACTATTGTCGAAATGAACACGAGCCAAGGTGTCATAGAAATTAACTTGTTTGATCAACAAACACCTAAAACAGTTGCAAATTTTTTAAGCTACGTTCAAGACGATTCATATAACGAAACAGTAATTCACCGCTCTGTTAGTAACTTTGTTATTCAAGGGGGGGGATTTACATTTTCTGACTCGCTAGATGCGATTACCACAAAACCTGCTGTAGAAAATGAACCCGTTTTTTCTAATGTTAAGGGCACCATTGCGATGGCTAAACTATCGGGTGATGCTAATAGCGCAACAAGCCAGTGGTTTTTTAATATTACAGACAACAGTGCAGCACTTGATACGCAAAACAGTGGCTTTACTGTGTTTGGACAAATTACTGCAGCAAGCCAATCAACGTTAGATAAAATTGCAGCATTAGTACACTGTGGTGAAACACCCGTTGTTGGTATTACTGCTGAACAATGTGCAAGCACTGATGTAACAATTAGCAGTGCTAATTTAGTGACTATTCAAAACGTGGCGGTAATGGATGATGATCCTAATTCAGCCGCAGGTCTTACTGTTACTGAAAATACGCTAATTGATTCTGACACATCAACAGATTCAGGTAGCAGTTCTGGCGGCGGATTAATTTGGCTTTTAGGTGCTTTTTTACTTGCGGTTCCTCGTTTAAAACGTGCTAAATAATTAAAATTAACGGTAATGTGGATGGCGTAAACCAGCCGCCCACATTATTATTAAACTTTGCTGTTTAAAGTAATACTCGCCAAACCATCGCAAGCCAAATTGAAAACACACAAGCACAACCTAGTAAAAACACTTTAAAACGTGCTCGTACGTTATTTTCACCTAAATGAATAACACTATGCACAATACGTGTTGCTACAAATAAACAGGCCAGTATAGCCACAAGTGTACTGGCGCTATTTAGCTGTAGTGCAAGTAAACACCCCGCGTAAAAAAGCACAGGTATTTCAAACTGATTTGAAAAGTTTCTATCTGCAACCCTAATAGTGTCGCCAGCCTTATCTAATTGCATTGTTTTAAAATCGCTTAAATCTAATTGTTTGTTTTTAGCTGCTGCAAAGCGCCTTTTACCCATAATGAGCATGACAACCAGTGAAAGCGTAACTTGTGCAAACATGGCAAGTATGATGATTTTTTCCATTGTTTTTCCTTATTATTATTTAGAGTTTGTGTATCTTTTGATATTGAATGATTTTTAATCTCGAAAGTTGGCAGACTCGCAACTAATAGCCGATTATGAAGACATTTTTCACAATGTGTTACACAAAATAGCGTTATTTTGTAGAAAGTTATTAATTGAAAATGTTAGTTTAGCTTAACTATATTGCTTTGAATTGGCGCATGCTATTTTGCGCAATACTTTTTAATGGAAAACAAAAATGAAAAAGATTATTGGTTTTAGTGCTATCGCACTTGCAGTTTTAAGTGGTTGTTCAAATACAGCTTCGGTTTCTGTGGCGCCTCCGGCCTCTTTATTATCAGACACGTTAGTTGTAAGTCCTAACGATAACCGCGAATATAAAACACTTAAATTAGCAAACGATATTGAAGTTATTTTAGTGTCTGATCCTGGTGCTGAAAAGTCAGCAGCGGCACTAAGTGTAGGTGTAGGTTTACTACACGACCCGATGTCGCAACAGGGTATGGCGCATTATTTAGAACACATGCTGTTTTTAGGCACTGATCGTTACCCAGATACAAAAGGGTATTCTGATTTTATGACCAAAAATGGTGGCGCGCACAATGCGTATACTTGGCTCGATATTACTAATTACATGTTTAAAATTAATAACGACGCGTTTGATGAAGGGCTAGACCGTTTTGCCGACTTTTTTAAGGCACCTAAGTTATACCCTGAATACACAGACAAAGAAAAAAATGCAGTAAACGCAGAGTGGTCAATGCGTCGCGAAATGGACTTTTTTGGTCAATTTAAACTAGCGCGTAAAATGATGGGCGATCACCCAGCTAATCGCTTTTTAATTGGTAACCTAGAAACACTTGGTGACAAAGAAAATAGTTCTCTTCACAAAGAAACGGTTGATTTTTATAATAAATATTATTCTTCAAATGTCATGAAAGTAGCGCTTATTTCTAATTTACCTATTGCGGAAATGGAGCAAAAAGCACAAAAATACTTTGCTGATATAAAAAATAAAAACATAGAAAAACCAACAGTAACTGCAAAGCTTGATTTTGATAACGCTGGCGGTAAACGCGTGTTTTATGCACCAAATGAAGATGTAAAACAGCTACAACTTGATTTCACCATTGCTAATAATAATAGCGAGTTCGCGCTTAAACCAAACCGATTTGTAGCGTATTTACTAAGTAATGAAATGCCGGGCAGCCCAGCGCAACTGCTTCGTGACAAAGGGTGGGTATCTCAGTTGTCAGCTTCAGCTGCACCAAATCAATATGGTAATTACGGGTCATTAAACGTAAACGCAGAGCTTACAGATGAAGGCATGAAAAATCGTGACGAAATAGTTGCGACTATTATGCAGTACATCGATTTAATTAAAAAAGAGGGCGTTGATAGCAAGTACTTCAACGAAATTCGTACATCACTAAATAACCAGTTTAAGTTTTTAGAAAAAGGTGATGAGTTTAATTATGTAAGTTCACTTACGCAAAGCATGCAAGACTATCCGTTAAATCACGCTATTAATGCACCTTACTATTATGCAAAATTTGACGCTGATGCTGTAAATAAAGTACTTGAGCAGTTAAATGCCGATACTCTTCGTATTTGGTATGTATCGCAACAAGAAGAGACTGACTCGCAACTACACTTTTACGACGGCAAATACCGCATTAGTGATATTAGCGATGATGAAATTGCCAGCTGGAAAAAACCAAGCGAATTTAAGTTAGCACTACCAACTGTAAACAATTTATTGCCTGAAAATTTTGCAATAAAAACTCAAGCATTTAAAGAGCAAAAACACCCTGAGCTTGCTTACGATAAAAATGGTGTAAAAGTATGGCGCCAAGCAAGTCAAAAATTTGCAGAGCAGCCAAAAGGGCTTGTTGAAGTTTATATAAATACTCAACCCGGTTTGAACGATATTAAGGCAGAAGTACTTTATTCTGTTTGGGCTGATTTATACAATATTCAACAAAGTCAGTTAAGTACCGAAGCAGCAATCGCTGGTATGAGTGTAAGCCTTGCGCCGAGTAATGGTCTTGTTTTATCTATGAGTGGTTTTACAGATAAACAAGATGTATTGCTTAAACAAGCTTTAACCGGATTAAAAGCCGATGAAACAGCACAAGCATTTAGCCAAGCAGTTGATCGCTTTAAACGTAATTTACTAAACCAACAAAAACAGTTTCCGTATGCACAAGCATTTGGCGAGTATTCAAAACTAACGCGTACAGGTGGTTTTGATACAGACGCGCTTATTAAAGCCGCTGACTCAGTGAGTGTTGCCGACTTAGCACAATTAAAAACAGCTACGTTTGCACAAAACGATTTACGCGTATTTAGTTACGGTAACTACAATCAGCAAGATATAGACGCGATTGCAGACGAATTAAGTGCAACATTACCAAGCAACCATAAACGCAGTGAATTTGCGCGAAGCAAAGCATGGTTGCCACAACCGGGCGAAACGCTGGTACTGCAAAAAGATATAGATGTAGCTGATGTAGCGGTGGTTGATATGACCGTTCACCCTGTTGCGGGTTACAAACAAAAAGCAGAAGCGGCTGTATTACAAAGCCACTTTAGAACAGTTGCGTTTGATAAAATGCGTACTGAGGAGCAGCTTGCATACGCAGTAGGTGCATTAGCTCGCCCAATCGAGGATTACTCAGCAATTGGTTTGTATATTCAAACACCGGTTAAAGGTCCTAAAGAAATACAAGCTCGTTTTGATAAGTTTAAAAAAGAATACGCAGTTGAACTTGATAACATGAGCGAAGAGACTTTTGAGCAGCTTAAAAATTCAACCCTAGTATCGCTTAAAGAGCAGCCTAAAAACTTAAGTGACGAAATGAGCCCACTTATAAACGATTGGTACCGTGAAAATTTTACCTTTGATTCTAAGCAAAAGCTGATTGATGAAGTTGAAAAAGTAACGCTTGCAGATATAAAAGACTACTACAAGCAAACAATGCTTAATCCTAATGCGGCACGTTTAAATGTGCAATTACGTGGTACTAAGTTTATAGAAAGTGACTTTGCCGATTTACCAAATCAAACTAAAATCACAACGCTTGATGCCTATTACAATGGTATTAAACTACAAAAATAAGCTTTATTTATACAGCTAAAAATAAACCCCAATGTATTGCTACATTGGGGTTTTTATTTAAGTAAATTTAAGCCATTATTAAAAAGCCTATAACAGCTAATGCCGCAGCAATTAGCGTGTAAGGCAATTGTGTAACGGCATGGCTCATTAAATTACAACCAGAGCCTTGCGCTGCGAGTACGGTTGAATCTGAGTAAAAACACGCTTGGCTACCAAAAGAAGAAGCCGATAATAGCGCACCAATGACCAGTGGTATGTTTGCATCAACCGCATTTGCCAGTGGCATAACAATCGGAATTGATACAGCAAAAATACCCCAGCTCGACCCTGTTGCAAACGCTAAAATAGCCATTGAAATAAATACCACGGCTGGTAAATATGCAGCAGTCATATAAGGGCTTAAGCTGCCAATAACAAACTGAGGTAAACCAATTAAGTCGCATACATCTTTAAATATAAACGCCGCTATAACAGTACCAATCGCGGGGATCATACTTTTAAAGCCATCAAGCATGCGCTCAATCATTTCACTTACGCTCATTAATTTTTGTAGTGCATAAAATGGGAGAGTGACCGCCATTGTTGCTAATAAGCCTTTATATACGTCAATTTCAAAGTAAACAGTAAATGCAACCAGTAAAATAATCGGCACCAAAAAGTTACGTAATTTACCTTTAGGATCAGCGTCTTCAAAGTTTTCTTCAGCTGCTTTTACTGCGTATTCATCTGCCGTTTGAACGTTATTGTATTGAGCTGGATCGACTTGAGCTTGCTCAATTTGCGCCATTTGTTCTGCTTTTTTCATTGGACCAATCGCAGGAATAACACCCAACACAACAAGTAAAACAACAAGCACTGCAAACCACGCGTAAAACATGTACGGAATAGCTTGAATATAAACAGCAATACCTTTGCCTTCTTCAGCAATACCGTTATCTACCAATAAGCCACTAAAAAATACCGCCCAGGTAGATAAAGGGACAAGCACACAAATTGGTGCCGCAGTTGAGTCAACAACGTAAGCAAGCATTTCGCGGCTAACTTTAAATTTATCGGTAATGCGTTTCATGGTTTCACCCACGGTAAGCGCATTTAAGTAGTCATCAATAAAAATAACCACACCTAAACAAAAGGTCATGAACAACGATGAACGCTTACCTTTGGTGTACTTAAGAGCTAACTTGCCAAAAGCCGATGCGCCACCTGTACGCACTAATAGTGCGATAAGTGCGCCAAAACCACCACATACAAGTATTAGCCAGCCGATGGTTTCGTCTGTCATCACTTTTAGCGATGTACTCGCAAAGTTAGTAAGTACCTGTGCAGGGTCGGCTATAACTAAACCAACTAAAGCACCAATAAGTAAAGATAAAATAGGGCGGCGTAATACAACAGCCAATACAACCACCACTAACGGTGGTAGTAAACTCAACGCAGAAGGTTCAAGCATTTAAGTATTCACAAAATTAAAAGCATGCATCAAAATTAAATTAATTTTCAAGCTGCTTATACAAAAACAAAGAAGATGATAAGTTTGTTGTTAAATCATTTTCCAAGTCACTGCTTTTGTACGCGTGGGAGGAACACATAAACAGTTATGTTAAATTGCAGTTTAAGTGAAACGCGTTGGCTTTGGCGCCAGACGGTGCAAGGAGTGCAAACCGCTATTGTTGTGCCTGTAAAAACATCGGCGCAAAAATAATCTGCTTTTTAATTTCAGTCAACAAAAAAATACATAAATTGATTAAGTTTATTAGAGGCGGCTTTAATAGTGTGATTCATATGGCTCACTTTTTTGTGGCGCGGAGTGTTGAGCAGGATAAAAATTATTAAAGAAGGAGTTTTAAGCGAAAGGTACGGCGGTAATTAATGATAAAACCGCCGTAATTATACTTTCACTTAATGATTAAAGTCTTGCTTGTTCTATTTGTTCTGCAACATTTAGGTTTATATTTAGCCATGTTGCTTCAAGCGTTGAAACTAAACCGTCGTATCCATCATCATCGATAGGCACTAGGTTTGAAAAATTATGAATACTTATAAGACGTCGGCCTGTTTCAGGGTGTGTGTAATATAAACGCCAAAGCCCTGAAATATCAGCGTTACCTTCCATATCGCCATTAAAGTGGTGAATTTCGTATTCAAGCTCATAAAACGTTTGCTGATCGAGTTCAGTAATGACCGGTAAGCCCTTTATTACCATCCAATTTGGCATAGCATTAAAAAGAGTTTGCTGGGCTGTTGCAGTGAGCATTACATCCGGCGATTCGCCCCACAGGTTGTAATTTGCGGCATGAATTTGGTTGCTATCTATTTTCATAGCAATACCTAAATTATTTAAAGCACCTCTAAGTACAACTGTTTGTATTCTTAATTGTGCGTCTGTGTCTGTCACATTTCGAGACGAGGCACCAATAGGCTGCTCAAACTGATAATATTGTGTTGCAGTTTGTATTGATGAACTACAACCTGCCAATAGTAATAATAAACTTGCAGTTAAAAATAACGATTTCATTATTGCTTCCTTGGTTTTGGATCTGCTGGTAATGATTTATCAAAAATTAGCATATTAGGTTGCTCGTTTAATCCGCGAGTTAGAGGTTGTAGGCCCTCGCTTAAACGTTTAAACTCTTTTAATGTTTGCTGTATTTGATGATGAAGTTCAGAACCTGCTTGGTAACTGGCCATGGTTTTATCAAATTGGCGCATAGTTACTTCAAACTGCTCCATACTTTTTGTCATCTTTTCGAAATTACGATTAAAGTCGCCTGGTAAGTTTTGTGTATCTTTTTGGCTTAGCAGCTCTCGCATTTCATTAGCAAGCGCTCGGTAATCGGTAAATGTGGCTTGCATTTGTTCTAAGCTATCTTCAACTTTTAAGTTATTTACTTTATTAAGTACGTCAGATACTTGGTCTGCTAATACGGTTATGCCGCTAGAAATACTCGGAAAAACATCATACTGCACAAGTTTACCTAGGTGCGCTTGCGGTGCATCTGGGTATATATCAAAATCAACGTATACTGCACCCGTTAATAAATTACCAGGCTTTAACGAGGCGCGCATACCACTTTCAATCCAGCCTTTTAAACTACCTTGCCAATACTCTTTAGCTGAGGCACTGTCGTGATACAAGCGTCCGTATTCTACTTTTATAAGTACTGGAACCGCCGTATTATGGTTTCTAAAGTGGGCAGGTTTACCGTCAATAATTACATTGGCAGGGGTTTCAACAACAGTACCTACACGCATACCTCTATATTCGACAGGAGCACCTGTGCGTAGTCCTCGAACTGATTGTTCAAATTCAATGAGGTAGTAATCAAAATCGTAAAAGCGCTCTTCTAGCGCTTCTTTATAGCTTTGGCTTAATGAAAAGCTATGCCCATCTTGTGCTATTTCACCCGGGGCCTGTTGCTCAGGTAAGCCAACCGAAATGCCGCCTTTTAAAAGTTTACTTAAAGAGCCCGTATTAATATTGATGCCATCGGCAGATAGGTCAATTTCAATCCCTGCGTTCACCCAAAAAATAGAGTTCATGGTTATGAGATTTTGATAAGGTTCTTTAATAAATACGCCGTACTTCATTGCCTGGTTTTCCCAATCAAAAGTGGCGGTTTCTATTTGACCTATTTTGTAATTTTTGAAAAATATACCGGTACTCACATCAAGCACTTCAGCGTTGTAACTCATTAATTTAAAACGGCCACCTTTCACATCTTTACCAATGAGGGCGGGTTCGTCTTGTAATTTAAAACGCTCTTTTAGCTCTTTACTTTCACCGGGTGAAAACTCTAAATATACACCAGACAATAGCGTACTCATTCCGCTAATACCCGTTTCATCAATGCGTGGTTTTACAACCCAAATTTTGGCATCATCAGTTAATAAGTTATTGTAGTTTTTGTCTATTTGCGCACGGGCAATAACGCTGTCTTGGGTGTCTGATAGTCGAACATGATCAATTTGACCTATTTTTACACTGCGCACTTTTATTTCAGTTTTACCTGCAATAATGCCCTCAGCTTGTGGCATTTCGATAAAAATTGTAGGGCCTTTATTAGCTTGGTATTGGTATAACATCCACATGCCCACTAACAGCGCAATTGCCGGAATGATCCAGATAGCGGAAATTTTCGGTTCTTTTGTTATTTCGGCAGTTTCGGTCATGCTTTGTTCTCTGATTTTTTGTTTTTAGGGGAATCCCACAACAAGCGTGGGTCAAAGGCATGGGCAGCCATCATTTGGCATATTACCATAACTGTAAAAAATACAATGCCTAATCCTGGTGTTACTGACATTAAATTACCCAGTTGAACTAAGGCAACTAAAATAGCAACCACGAATACATCTATCATCGACCATTTTCCAATAAACTCAGTCAGTTGATAAATTCGGGTGTAACTTTTTGTATGTCTATTGGCAGGCCTCGTTACCATAAAGCATAAAAAGCTCAATACAAAAGCTTTAGCAAGTGGCACCACAACGCTGGCTAAAAATATAATAGCGGCAATAGGGTAGGAGCCACTTTTCCAAAGTGTAATTACGCCACCAATTAAAGTTGAAGGGGATTCATCCCCAAGACTAGTGGTATGCATAATAGGCAAAACATTAGCTGGAATATAACAAACAACAGAGGTAATTAGCCAAGCTGCTGCTTTTTGTACGCTGTAAGGGTTTCTGACATGTGTTTTAGTATGGCAACGCTGGCATACATTACCTGTACAAAGTTGATGGCACACATGGCAAGCTTTAATATTTTCATCTATTGCACGTTTAGCATGCTCTGCGCCTTCGAGTACTTTTACAGGCTTTATTTGAGCCCATAAGCGTGGGCGATTTAAGTGAACAAGCGCGGCTATGTATAAAATAACAAACCCCACATAAGCCCAAAAACTCGTGCCAAAGCTAATATCAGCCAGCGACATGATTTTAACCATACTAACAAGTACGCCAATTAAAAATATTTCCGACATAATCCAGGGCTCTAACGCAAGGGTGAACTTTAGTAGTCGCCTTGCTATGCCCTCTGGTAATGTTTTTAAAAGCCCAAGATGCAAAGGAATTAAAATAAGAAGCAAACCCATAGGCAGAGCAATAATGCTCAAATCGATAAATAAGCCAAGCAGTTCACTATCGTAATTAAATAAAATCCGAGCCGCGTCGGGCAGAGTAATAGTTTGAGTAATACCACTACTGCTAAAAGAAATAAAAGGGTAAAACATACTGCTCAGCAGCATTAATAGTGCGCTAAAGCTTAGTGCAACTATACGACTATCGTGATTAACATCGGCTTCGCAAAGTTTATGGTGGCAATGTGGGCATATCGCCATTTGTTTTGCGATTATGCGAGGTATATCTATGATCAGATCGCAGCAGGGGCATACAGTTTGCAATTTAATACCAAGCAAGAAGAATATTTCTTCAATTTTGCTATATTTAATACATTAATACAACGCGTTCTGCTATCAAGCTGTTCGTTATATAAAGGAAGCATGTGAAATATTATTTTTACTACATATTAATGTGGCTCTTTATTTGCTCGCAAAATGCTGTGGCTATTAATAAAGAGCGAGAGGTAATCATCGCTGCGAGCGCATCAATTCACCCCTATGTTTTTGTAAAAACGGACTCGGGTATACACCTAAATTTAATAAAAGCCGCGTTAAATGCCAATGGATTTGCTAATATTAATGTGCAATATATGTCGAATAAACGCGCTGAGCATCAATTACATAATAAAGGAGTAGATATACTTTTAAATTATGCTGGAGGAATTAGTGCGGGTATTTATCCAAGTAAAACGGTACTTAGTTATGAAAATGTGGCCATTACACTCAAGCGAAATAAATATAACATCGATAAAATAGAAGGCATGTTTAATAAAAACGTTCTTGCTTTTCAAAATGCAACGGCATATCTGCCTCCTATATTTAAAAGGAATGTTAAACACTTTAGCTCATATCAAGAGGTTATTAATCAAAAAGCGCAGGTAGATAAGCTGTTAAAAGGTTGGGTTGATGTAATTGTGTTAGATAAGCGTATTTTTTACTATTACTACAATCAACATAAATCCCCCGAAGCTGTGCAAATTTACACTTTATTTCCAAAAGCAGATCGACCTGCTTATTTTAACAACTTCTCTTTAGCTACTGAGTTTGATATTGGTTTGGCGCTCATCAAGCAAAATGGTACTTATAAAAGGATTGTTGATGAAGGCCAAACCCAAACCCATTCATCAATCAAATAAAGCCACTGTTTGACGTGTAAGCGCTATTAGCTCACCCGACTGCGACCATATACAGCCATCCTCTAAACCGTAACCATCTTTTGAATGATGAGTAATTGCTTCAAAGCCAAGCCATTCTCCAGGTGTTAAGTTTGGCTCTTGCACAAATTCTAAATACCACGACATGCTACTTGCAGGAGCGGGTTGTTTAAACATTTGTAAAAGTGTTGGCGGCCATGCATCGGTAAGTGCAATCACATGGGCTTCAGTTATTTGTTCGGGCGTATGTTTAAAGCGCATCCAGCCACCTAAATGAGAAGTTTCTGCACTACTAAATGGCATAGCACCTTGTTGGGGGCATAAATCAACATGTTGGAAAAATTCAGGCATCTGACCTTTTATAAAAGGTAACGTGTGGCGCTCATCTACTGGCTTTAAACCCAAAGACTTCGAAACAGGCACATTAATACCCGACTCTCTACTTTTAGCAAAACACGCTTGTACAATTACGCACACTTGTTCATTTTGAATCGCTTTGGCGAGTACCTGTGTACTGCTTTTACCTTGGCGCAGTATTTCAACAGACAATGAAAAAGAGGTATCGGCAAGTAATGGCCCTACAAAATTAGTACTGAGTGAAAGTAAGCGACGATCATCCGTTACCTTGCCTCTGATTGCTTGATATAACAGCGCAGCCGAAAGCCCACCAAAAGCAGTTCTGCCCTGACACCAGTTTTCTGGGAATTGCATTGTGCTAGTTGATTGTTCGGTATTGTCTGAATTTCCAATTTTTGAAGCTTGCTGAAGTAATTGTTCAAAATGCATAGAAGATATCCTTTTATAGTGCGATTTAATAAATTTATAACACAATCAAACTAGTCAGACCAGTAATTAAAAGCGACTCCAGCGGTGTAAAAATCATCATTCCTTACAATTATTAGGGTTATTTTGTAAATAAATCATAAAAAATGAATTTTTTTTCATTTTTACAGTTGAAATAAGTTTGGCGCATCCCTATTTACTATGTCATCGAACGTATTAACGAATATTGAAGTTGGAGAAGTTTCATGGGTAAAATTATTGGAATCGATTTAGGTACTACAAACTCTTGTGTTGCAGTACTTGATGGTGGCAAAGCACGTGTTATTGAAAACGCGGAAGGCGATCGCACAACCCCGTCTATTATTGCTTACACGCAAGACGGCGAAACATTAGTAGGTCAATCTGCTAAGCGTCAAGCGGTTACTAACCCGACAAACACATTATTTGCAATTAAGCGTTTAATTGGTCGTCGTTTTGAAGACGAAGAAGTACAACGCGATATCGGCATCATGCCGTTTAAAATTGTTAAAGCTGATAACGGCGATGCATGGGTAGAAGCGGGCGGCGAAAAACGCGCTGCACCACAAATTTCTGCTGAAGTACTGAAAAAAATGAAGAAAACAGCTGAAGACTTCTTAGGTGAAGAAGTAACTGAAGCCGTAATCACAGTACCTGCATACTTTAATGATTCACAACGTCAAGCTACGAAAGATGCTGGTCGTATTGCGGGTCTTGAAGTTAAACGTATTATCAATGAGCCAACTGCTGCGGCACTTGCTTACGGTATGGATAAAAACCGTGGCGAAAACGTAGTTGCAGTATATGACTTAGGTGGCGGTACTTTCGATTTATCAATCATTGAAATTGATGAAGTTGAAGGCGAGCACACTTTTGAAGTACTTGCTACAAACGGCGACACTCACTTAGGTGGTGAAGATTTCGATAACCGCGTAATCAACTACTTAGTAGCTGAATTCAAGAAAGATCAAGGCTTAGACCTTAAAAATGATCCGCTTGCAATGCAACGTGTTAAAGAAGCTGCTGAAAAAGCAAAAATTGAACTTTCATCTGCACAGTCTACAGAAGTAAACCTTCCGTATGTAACCGCTGATGCATCTGGTCCTAAGCACATGAACGTGAAACTAACACGTGCTAAGCTTGAGTCACTAGTTGAAGATTTAGTAACTAAAACAATTGAGCCACTTAAACGTGCACTTGCTGATGCTGATTTATCAGTAAGCGACATCAACGACATTATTCTTGTTGGTGGTCAAACACGTATGCCTTTAGTACAAAAAATCGTTGCAGAGTTCTTCGGTAAAGAACCTCGTAAAGATGTTAACCCTGATGAAGCAGTAGCCGTAGGCGCAGCGATTCAAGGTGGTGTACTTGCTGGTGACGTTAAAGATGTACTATTACTAGACGTTTCTCCATTATCTCTAGGTATTGAGACAATGGGTTCAGTAATGACTGCATTGATTGAGAAAAACACGACGATTCCTACTAAGAAATCGCAAACGTTCTCAACAGCTGAAGATAATCAATCTGCTGTAACAATTCATGTACTTCAAGGCGAGCGTAAACGTTCAAGCGACAATAAATCTCTAGGTCAATTTAACCTAGAAGGTATTCGTCCAGCACAACGTGGTACACCACAAATCGAAGTAACATTTGATGTTGATGCCGATGGTATCTTACATGTATCTGCGAAAGATAAAGATACAGGTAAAGAGCAAAAGATTACGATTCAAGCATCTTCAGGCTTAAGCGATGACGAAATTGAAGCGATGGTTCGTGATGCAGAAGCACATGCTGAAGACGATAAAAAGTTTGAAGAACTTGTAGCTGCTCGTAACCAAGCTGACGCTTTAGTTCACGGTACACGTAAGCAAATTGAAGAAGCTGGCGATGCATTACCAAACGAAGACAAAGAAGCAATTGAAGCTGCTGTTGTAGATTTAGAAGCTGCAATTAAGAGCGACAATAAAGAAGAGATTGAAGCTAAAACTCAAGCTCTTGCTGAAAAGTCTCAAAAACTAATGGAAATTGCTCAAGCGAAAGCACAGCAAGGTTCAGCAGACGCTGGCGAACAACAGTCAACTAAGCAAGACGACGACGTTGTTGATGCAGAGTTCGAAGAAGTGAAAGACGACAAGTAATTGTTGCTACCGCTTCTCGCTAGCCAAAAACACTTAACTCAGTTAGGTGTTTAGGTTAGGATGAACAATTGAGGCGCGCGAGCAATAGCTTGTCGCGCCTTTTGCATGTATTCAAGGTTTAAAAATTCAATGATAAATCGATGCGATTTATCGATTTATCCTGCAGCTTACGCTGTAAACAGAAAAGAGTAGTGTGATAGATATGTCAAAACGCGATTATTACGAAGTCCTCGGCGTAAGCAAAGATGCGAGTGAGCGAGACATAAAAAAAGCGTATAAACGCTTAGCGATGAAATATCATCCAGATCGTACCGCAGGCGATAAAGATCTCGAAATAAAATTTAAAGAAGTTAAAGAAGCGTACGAAATTTTAACCGACGATCAAAAACGTCAAATGTATGACCAACATGGTCACGCAGCCTTTGAACAAGGTGGTGGCGGTGGTCACGGTGGTTTTGGTGGCGGACATGGCGACTTTGGTGATGTATTTGGCGATGTATTTGGCGATATTTTTGGTGGCGGCGGTGGTCGACGTCAATCTCGTCAACAACGTGGATCTGATTTACGTTACAACATGGACTTAAGCTTAGAAGAAGCTGTTCGTGGTAAAGAAGTTGAAATTAAAGTACCTACATGGGTTGGTTGTGAGCCATGTGATGGCAGTGGTGCTAAAGCGGGTTCTAAGCCTAAAACATGTACTACATGTCATGGTGCTGGCCAGGTGCAAATGCGCCAAGGTTTCTTTGCTGTTCAGCAAACGTGTCCAACGTGTCAGGGACAAGGTCAAATTATTTCAGACCCTTGTAACAGTTGTCATGGACAAGGCCGCGTAGAAAAAACTAAAACGCTTTCAGTTAAAATTCCAGCTGGCGTTGATACAGGCGACCGTATTCGCTTAACGGGTGAAGGCGAAGCCGGAATGCATGGCGCGCCGTCGGGCGACTTGTACGTGCAAGTATCGGTTCGTGAACATGAAATATTTGTACGTGAAGCGAATAATTTATATTGTGAAGTACCAATTAGCTTTACTACAGCAGGCCTTGGTGGCGAAATTCAGGTGCCAACACTTGATGGTCGTGCAAAACTTAAAATACCGTCTGAAACTCAAACGGGCAAAATGTTCCGTATGCGTGGCAAAGGTGTTAAGTCTGTACGCAGTGGTGCCCAAGGCGATCTAATTTGTAAAGTGGTAATCGAAACGCCAGTTAATCTTAACGAGCGTCAACGTGAACTACTTCAAGAGTTAGATGAAAGCATGGGCACAGACAGCTCTAAAAACCGTCCTAAAGAGCAAGGCTTTTTTGACGGTGTTAAAAAGTTTTTTGATGATTTAACTAAATAAATTTAAATTATTATGAACAAAAAACGACGCTTTTAGCGTCGTTTTTTTTGCTTTAAACTTAATTTTTGTTACTGTGAATAAAAAAGATGAAACAGCATGACACCAGCAATAGATCTACTTAAAAAGCAAAAAAAAACCTTTGAAGTACTCAGTTATGAGCACGATAAGAATAATAGTCACTACGGGCTTGAAGCCGTTGAAAAGTTAAATTTAGACAGTGCACAAGTATTTAAAACCTTAGTACTTGAAACACATGAAGGGCAACTGATTGTTGCTGTTACGCCTGTATCTCAACAAGTTAATTTAAAACAGTTAGCTAAACTATGTGGTGCTAAAAAAGTAATTATGGCTGCCCCACAAAAAGTACAAGTTAGTACCGGTTATATTTTAGGAGGGGTGAGTCCGCTTGGACAAAAAAAACGTCTAGCTACGTTTATTCATAGCAGTGCTTCTCTCTTTGACACTATTTATGTGAGCGCCGGAAAAAGAGGCTTAGAAATAGCACTCTCGCCAACTGATTTAGCCTTATTGACCAATGCAAAATTTGGCGATTTATAAATTTTATTTTTATAATTATCTTCTATACCAAAAATTAATTTAAGTTAGGCTATTTGCTCAATCCCCAGGGCAAGATCATGAACTTTCCATTTTGAGCCAAGTGTGATCAAATACGCTTCTAATTCATAGGAGTCTCAAATGTTATCTGCCTTTAATGAACATTTTTCACCAATCCCTGATCATCG